>JBGSLI010000202.1:0-2672 GCA_041740775.1 Alteraurantiacibacter sp.
CGCGGCGCGGCACAGGTGGTGCCCGCCAGCGGCGGCTTCGACCCGGCCGAGGTGCTGCAATTGTGCGCCGCGCATCCGGGGGCGGCGATGTTCCTTGCCCCCACCATGGTTCAGCGGATGTGCGACCATGCTGAAGCGATCGGCGCGGATGCCGCTGGCCTGCGGCTGGTGATCTATGGCGGCGGACCGATGTATGTCAGCGACATGCGCCGCGCGCTCGCAATCTTCGGGCCGAAATTCGCGCAGATCTACGGCCAGGGCGAAACCCCGATGACGATCACCGGGTTGGCTGCAAGCGATCACGCCGGGGCGGATGACAATCTTCTGGGATCGGTCGGCTATCCGCGCAGCGGCGTAACGGTGCGGGTAGTGGATGCGGATGGCGCGGATATGCCGGTGGGCGCGGCGGGCGAGATCATCTGCTGCGGCCCCACGGTGATGGCGGGCTATCGCAACCTGCCCGCTGCCAGTGCCGCCGCGCTGCGCGATGGCTGGCTGTGGACCGGCGACATCGGCAGCCTCGATGCGCGCGGCCTGCTCACGCTGCATGACCGGTCGAAGGATCTGATTATTTCGGGCGGCAGCAACATCTACCCGCGCGAGGTGGAAGAGGCACTGCTGGCGCATCCGCGGGTGATCGAAGCGGCCGTGGTGGGCGAAGCCGATGCCGAATGGGGAGAAGTGGTGGTTGCCCATGTGGTGACCGATGGGGAACTGCCCGAAGCCGAGCTCGACCGCCACTGCCTCGATCGCATCGCCCGTTTCAAGCGCCCCAAACGCTATCACTTCCACGCGCAATTGCCCAAGAATGCCAATGGAAAGATAGTGAAACGTGCGCTGAAAGGCGCGTAGCGGCTAACCGCCCAGCACCGCCACCACATCTTCCAGCCGCGCCGGATCGCCCAGCGCCAGCACGCTGCCGTCCGATTCCGCATGCAGCGGTTCGCCGCGCCAGTCGCTCATCACCCCGCCCGCGCCTTCCACTACCGGCACCAGCGCGGCAAAATCGTGCAGCTTCAGCCCCGCTTCGGCGACGATATCGATATGGCCGCTGGCAAGGGCTGCGTAATTGTAGCAATCTCCGCCCATCACCATGCGCTTGTGATCGGTCTGCCCGGCCAGCGCCATGAACCGGTCCCCCTGCTCGACAGTGAAATAATGGGGGCCGGTGGTGGCAATTGTGGCCCGGTCCAGTTCGGGGCAGGCGCGCGTGCGCACCGGCATCCCGTTGAAGCTGGTTGGCTGTCCCACCACCCCCAGCCAGCGTTCGCCCAGAATCGGCTGATCGATCACCCCCAGCACCGGGAAACCATCCTCCAGCAAAGCGATCAGCGTGCCGAAAATGGGCCGCCCGGCGAGAAAGGCGGTGGTGCCATCGATCGGGTCGAGCACCCACTGGCGGCCCGAAACGCCCGGCTTCACGCCATATTCCTCGCCGCAGATGCCGTCTGCGCCCGCTTCTGCCTCGATCAGTCGCCGCATCGCCGCCTCCGCTTGCCGATCGGCCAGCGTCACCGGCGTGGCATCGCCTTTCGATTCGCCGGCAAGGCCGCTGCGAAACAATGGGCGGATTTCCGCACGGGCAATGTCTGCAAGGCGATGGATAAGCGAAATATCTGTGCGAGAAGCCATGCGCTGCCTCTAATATATCTTAACACCGTTGCAATCATTGCATTTGCCGCGCACAATTTTCGTCAATGAACAAGGGGCCGCAGATCAGGTCGCAGACGGGCGCTACGCGCGGCGGCGCGCCGCTGGCCATGTCACGCGCGCCCGCAAGGGATCTGCTGCCGTGGTGTTACTGGTGGAGCATTGCCGAAGGCGAATTGCCCGATGGTGTGCATATCGAATGCGGGCGGGTGGTGGATCAGCCCTGCATCACCATCATCTATCACGATGCGTGGAAGGCCGGGACTGCCGATGGCACGCAATTGTGGCAGCCGGGGCCGCACGGCAGGGCGCTGTATTTCGGCCCGCAATCGCGCTGCATGTCGCTGGGGATTTCGGGCAGATACATCGCCATCACCCTGCATCTGAACGCGGGTGCGGCGGGCCTGCTGGGCTTTCCCGACGCCGTCTCCATGCTCGACCGGATCGTCGATCTGGATGAGGTGTTCGGGCACAAGGTGCCGCTGGGATCGCTGGTACCGCGCGATCAGCCTTACGAGGCCTGGCTCACCGCGCTGGAAGACGGTTTCGTGCGCCCGCTGGTGGAGGCATCGGGGCGGCGCGAACCCGATCCGGTGATCGTCGATTTCGAACGTCAGTGTCTGGCCAATCCCGACATCACCGTGGAAGAATTCGCCCGGCGCCACGATGTTTCGAAACGCACCATCGAACGGATGGTCAAAGCCGCCTTCGGGATCACTCCCAAACAGGCGCTGCGCCGCGCCCGTGTGCTGGATATGGCCGCCGCGCTGCTCGATGTGGCGCGGCCCGAAGACCGGCCCGAAATCGAACTGCGCTATTTCGATCAGTCGCACAGGGTGAAGGAAGTGCGCGCCTTCTTCGGCATGTCGCCCAGCCAGTTGAAGAACGGCCCGCACCCGTTCCTGCGGCTGGCGCTGGAAGTGCGCCAGCGGCGGCGGCTCGACGCGCTGAACCGGTTGCAGCCAGATGAACTTGGCCCCTGGCGCGATCCCGACAGTGAACCGCGATCGGGAGGGCGGGGC
>JBGSLI010000203.1:0-6047 GCA_041740775.1 Alteraurantiacibacter sp.
GGCCAGTCTTCGGGCGGCCAGTCTTCAGGCGGATGGGATCAGGGCGGCGGTTCGTCGGGCGGCCAGGGCGCAGGTTCGGGTGGCGGCGGCTCCAATTACGATGATCTGGACGACGATATCCCGTTCTGATCGGGCGTTAGGTCGGCCTATCCCTCGCACCTATGATGTGCGCGCTGATGCGCACGCATCGCAGGAGCCGCGCTAACCGGTCGAACGTTTCGCGCCTGCCCTTTCCAGCATCGGTTTCAGATAAGAGCCGGTATAGCTCCCGGCCACCTCCGCCACCGCTTCGGGGGTGCCCACGGCCACCACTTCCCCGCCGCGCACGCCGCCGTCCGGGCCCAGATCGATAATCCAGTCGGCGGTTTTGATCACATCCAGATTGTGTTCGATCACCACTACCGAATTGCCCTGATCCACCAGCCGGTGCAGCACTTCGAGCAATTTGCGCACGTCTTCAAAATGCAGACCGGTGGTCGGCTCGTCGAGGATATACAGCGTCTGCCCGGTGCTGCGGCGGGCCAGTTCCTTGGCCAGTTTCACCCGCTGCGCTTCCCCGCCCGAAAGCGTGGTGGCCTGCTGGCCGACCTTGACATAACCCAGCCCCACTTCGTTCAGCATGTGCATCTTTTCGCGGATCGGCGGCACCGCCTTGAAGAAGCCCTCCGCATCCTCGATCGTCATGTCGAGCACGTCGGCAATCGAATGGCCGCGGAACTTCACCTCCAGCGTTTCGCGGTTGTAACGCTTGCCGCCGCACTCCTCGCAGGTGACATAGACATCGGGCAGGAAGTGCATCTCGATCTTGATCAGCCCGTCGCCGCTGCAGGCCTCGCAGCGCCCGCCCTTGACGTTGAAGCTGAAGCGGCCCGGCCTGTAACCGCGCGCCTGGCTTTCGGGCAGGCCGGCAAACCAGTCGCGGATCTGGGTGAAGGCGCCGGTGTAGGTGGCCGGGTTGGAACGCGGGGTGCGGCCGATCGGCGACTGGTCGATCTCGATCACCTTGTCGCAATATTCAAGGCCGGTCACCTTGTCATGCGCGCCTGCGATCACCCGCGCACCGTTCAGGCTGCGCGCGGCAGCGGCATAGAGCGTATCGATGGTGAAGGATGATTTCCCGCTGCCCGATACGCCGGTGATGCAGGTGAAGGTGCCCAGCGGAATCGCGGCGGTGACATCCTTGAGATTGTTCGCCCGCGCGCCGTGGACCGTCAATTTGCGGCCATTGCCCTTGCGCCGGCGTTCGGGCACCGCGATCGCGCGCCGTCCGGTGAGATAATCGGCGGTGAGCGAATTCTTCGCCCGCAGCACCTGTTCGAGCGTGCCCTGCGCCACCACCTCGCCCCCGTGAACCCCCGCGCCGGGGCCGAGATCGACGATGTGATCGGCGGCGCGGATCGCGTCCTCGTCGTGCTCCACCACGATCACCGTATTGCCCAGATCGCGCAGCCGCTTCAGCGTTTCCAGCAACCGGTCATTATCGCGCTGGTGAAGGCCGATGCTCGGCTCATCCAGCACATAGAGCACGCCCGAAAGCCCGCTGCCGATCTGGCTGGCGAGGCGGATGCGCTGGCTTTCGCCGCCGCTCAGCGTGCCGCTGGTGCGATCGAGGTTGAGGTAATCGAGCCCGACATTGTTCAGGAACCCCAGCCGCTCGACGATCTCCTTCAGGATGGCGCGGGCGATCTGGTTCTGCGTATCGGAAAGCTGCGCGGGTAGCGCGGTGAACCACGCCAGCGCCTCGGCCACCGAATAGCGCACCGGCTGGCTGATGTCGGTCCCGACAATCTTCACCGCCCGCGCCTTTTCATTGAGCCGCGCGCCACCGCAGGTCTCGCACGGCTGCGCGGTCTGGAACTTGCTCAATTCCTCCTGCATCCACGCGCTCTCGGTTTGCGCCAGGCGGCGGTTCAAATTGCCGATTACCCCTTCGAACGGCTTTTCGACCGTATATTCCTTGCGCCCATCCCTGAAGGTGAGCGCCACGCGCCTGCCCTTCGTACCATAGAGGATGACGCTGCGATGGTCTTCGTCCAGCGCCTTCCACGGGGTTTCCAGATCGAAGCCGTAAGCTTTCGCCAGACTGCCCAGCACCTGCATGTAATAGGGCGACGGCGGGTTGGATTTGGCCCAGGGCACCACCGCGCCCTTCTTCAGCGTCAGTTCCTCGTTGGGCACCACCAGTTGCGGATCGAACAGCTGCTTTTCGCCCAGCCCGTCGCAGGTCGGGCAGGCCCCCTGCGGGGCGTTGAAGCTGAACAGCCGCGGTTCCACCTCCTCGATGGTGAAGCCCGAAACCGGGCAGGCGAATTTTTCGCTGAACACGATGCGATTGGCGGGGAGGCCTGCGCCCTTCATCGCGCCGCCGCCAGCATCATCATCCTCGCGCCCCGGCACCACGCCATCGGCCAGATCGGCATAGGCCAGCCCGTCCGCCAGTTTCAGCGCCTGCTCGAAACTTTCGGCCAGCCGCGTCTCGATCCCCGGCTTTACCGCCAGCCGGTCCACCACCACTTCGATATCGTGCTTGAATTTCTTGTCGAGCGCGGGCGCATCCTCGATGGCGTAGATCTCGCCATCGATCCGCACGCGGGTGAAGCCGGCCTTCTGCCATTCGGCAAGTTCGCGCCGGTATTCGCCCTTGCGCCCGCGCACCACCGGGGCGAGCAGGTACAATCGCGTGCCTTCGGGCAGCGCCATCACCCTGTCGACCATGTTGGAAACCGTCTGCGCCTCGATCGGCAGGCCGGTGGCGGGCGAATAGGGCACCCCCACCCGCGCCCACAGAAGCCGCATGTAATCGTAGATTTCGGTAACCGTGGCGACGGTGGAGCGCGGATTGCGGCTGGTGGTTTTCTGTTCGATGCTGATGGCAGGAGAAAGCCCGTCGATATGTTCGACATCGGGCTTCTGCATCATCTCCAGAAACTGGCGCGCATAGGCCGACAGGCTCTCGACATAGCGCCGCTGCCCCTCGGCATAGATGGTATCGAAGGCGAGCGAAGATTTGCCGCTGCCCGAGAGCCCGGTGATGACGATCAGCGCATCGCGCGGCAGATCGATATCGAACCCCTTGAGATTATGCTCGCGCGCGCCCTTGACGCTTATATGGGTCAGCATACGGAACACCTATGCTGATTGATATGTGTCAGCATACGGAACACCTATGCTGAGCGGAAATGGTGGTGAGAGCCATGGGCGGTCACTTGGGGGCTGGCGCGGCAAGAGTCCAGCATGGCCAAAAAGCCTATGCCGCGCGGGGTTGGCGGGATGACTATGTTCACGAAATGTTCGGTCGGGTCAAGGGGCAGGTGCCCCCGGAATTCCCGATCCCCGCCACAACCCCTTCGCTTCTTTCAGAGAATCGTTGGAAGCATGAAAGAAACAACCGCCAGGTAAGGGCTATTCCCCCGCCTTCACATACAGTTCCCCGCCCTCGCGGAACTTTGCCGCCATCTCCTCCATCCCCTTCAGCGCCGCCTCGCGGCTTGCCGCTGCTGCCTCGGCACCGCTCTGCATGCTGGCGATGAAGCCATCTGCGCCCTGGTTCTGCCGCGAAGCAAAATCGCGCACGTCCTGGCTGATCTTCATCGAGCAGAACTTGGGCCCGCACATCGAACAGAAATGCGCCGTCTTCGCGCCTTCGGCGGGCAGGGTCTGGTCGTGATATTGTTCGGCCGTTTCGGGATCGAGGCTGAGGTTGAACTGATCGCGCCAGCGGAATTCGAAACGCGCGCGGGAAAGCGCATCGTCGCGCATCTGCGCCGCCGGGTGGCCCTTGGCCAGATCGGCCGCGTGGGCGGCCAGCTTGTAGGTAATCACGCCCACCTTCACATCGTCACGATCGGGCAGGCCCAGATGTTCCTTGGGGGTGACGTAACAGAGCATGGCGGTGCCATACCAGCCGATCTGCGCCGCGCCGATGCCGCTGGTGATGTGATCATACCCCGGCGCGATATCGGTGACGAGCGGGCCGAGGGTGTAGAAGGGCGCCTCGCCGCACACTTCCAGCTGTTTTTCCATGTTCTCCTTGATCTTGTGCATGGGAACGTGGCCCGGCCCTTCGATCATCACCTGCACATCCTGCTTCCACGCGCGGTGGGTCAATTCGCCCAGCGTGTAGAGTTCGGCAAATTGCGCCTCGTCATTGGCGTCGGCAATGCTGCCGGGGCGCAATCCGTCGCCCAGCGAATAGGCGATGTCATAGGCCTTCATGATCTCGGTGATCTCGTCAAAGCGTTCGTAGAGGAAGCTTTCCTTGTGATGCGCCAGGCACCATTTGGCCATGATACTGCCGCCGCGGCTGACGATGCCCGTCACCCGCTTGGCCGCCATCGGCACATAGGGCAGGCGCACGCCGGCGTGGATGGTGAAATAATCCACCCCCTGTTCGGCCTGTTCGATCAGCGTATCGCGGAACACCTCCCAGCTCAGATCCTCGGCCACACCGCCGACCTTTTCCAGCGCCTGATAGATCGGCACGGTGCCGATGGGGACGGGCGAGTTGCGGATGATCCATTCGCGCGTGTCGTGGATATTGCGCCCGGTGGAAAGGTCCATAACCGTATCCGCGCCCCAGCGGATCGACCAGACCATCTTGTCCACCTCGGCCGCGACATCGCTGGCGACTGCCGAATTGCCGATATTGGCGTTGATCTTGACGAGGAAATTGCGCCCGATCGCCATCGGCTCGGCTTCGGGATGGTTGACGTTGGAGGGGATGATCGCGCGGCCGCGCGCCACCTCGTCACGGACGAATTCGGGAGTGACGTAATCGGGAATGCTTGCGCCCCAGTCCTGCCCTTCGCGGACATATTCGGCCAACCTGGCGCGGCCCAGATTTTCCCGCTCGGCCACATATTCCATTTCCGGGGTGATGATCCCGCGCCGGGCGTAATGCATCTGGCTCAGATTGTTGCCGGGTTTGGCGCGCAGCACGGTTCTGGAAACATTGGGAAAGGCCGGAACCCCGCCGCTGCGGTCAGGCCCCAACTGGCCATTGTCTTCCGGGCGGATTTCGCGCGCGGCATATTCTTCCACATCCCCGCGTTCCAGCTGCCATTGGCGGCGCAATTGCGGCAGGCCCCGGCGGATATCGATGGTGGCGGCCGGATCGGTATAGGGGCCGGATGTGTCATACACGCGCACCGGCGGTTCGCCGCTGGAAGGTTCCAGATCGATCTCGCGCATCGCCACGCGCCGCGGCCCGACGTGGATCTTGCGGCTGCCGCGGATCGGCCCGGTAGTGACGCCGATGTCGAACTGGCCGGATTCGTGGGGGGAATTGATATCTGCCATGATGGATCTTTCGTTGGAAATTCGTAAGTTCAGAAGCGCAGCAGCGCCAGGCACACCAGCACGATGCCAAGCACCAGCGACATCAGCGCCCAGACGGTATCGACCTTGCCCAGCAATCTGCTGGCGAAATGCAGGAAGGGCCGGCCAAAGCCAAGGATCACCACGCCTTCGATCGCCATGCCCGCCCCCATCAGCGTGACGATCACCGCCAGCCAGTCATCGGGACGCCACGGGTTTGCCAGATAGATCACCGCGCCCAGCGCCAGCACCACGATGCCGGTAAGGAAACGCACCGCCTCGTTCTTCTCCAGCCCGTCGAGCATCGCCGCCCAGCTGCCGGGCGATCGCAATTCGCCCAGCGCCGCGCCGAGCGCATACAGCCCTGTAAACAGGGCGATCCAGCTGGTGATATCGTCGGCCTGGGCCATGACTGCGCACTCCTATCCTCGGTTTGCGAAGGGAAAGGGTGTCAGCAATGCAGCCGCCCTTCCCTCCGCCCGTGCTAACGGGTTCAGGTTCGACGGGTCGGGCGGAGCTTGTCCCGCCCCTCTCAGCGCGAGCGCGCTCCCCGGGGTGACTGTGTGTTAGCCCGCGCCTGCGCGCAGGTCCAGCCCCGGTGCCTATCAGATCAGGGGAGCAATCAGGCGGGCTGCTGTGCCTTTTCTGCCGCAACGCGCCACAGCGACAGCGCCAGCAGCAGGGTGGCCAGCGTTCCGGCGGCCCCGGCGACAAACACCAGATCCATGCCA
>JBGSLI010000204.1:0-4063 GCA_041740775.1 Alteraurantiacibacter sp.
ATGCGCTTTGCCGATGGCGAGGAAGGCTTTGTCGAGCTGGAAACCGGCGCGCTGATCGCGGGCCGCGCGGTGCAGACGCTGGTCAGGCAAAGCGGCGTGCCGCTGATCATCGCCAGGGCAGAGCCGCCGCGCCGGCAGAGCGATGGCAGCTATCTGGTGGCAGAGGGTGTCACCGCACGCCATGTGATCTATGCCTGCGGGCCGTGGCTGGGCAAGCTGTTCCCCGATGTGCTGGGGGGGCGGATTACCCCCACAAGGCAGGAAATCCTCCATTTCGGCAGTGCTCCGGGCGACACACGCTTTGCCCCGCCCGCGCTGCCGGTGTGGGCTGACAATAACGCGGGCGACCTTGCCTACGGGATTCCCGATCTTGAAGGCCAGGGCTTCAAGATGGCCTTTGACCGGCACGGGCAAGAGGTTGATCCCGACAGCCAGGACCGGCGGCTCACCCCGGCGATGGTGGCGGCTGCACGCGAATTTCTTTCCCGGCGATTCCCCGATCTGGCCGATGCCCCGCTGATCCACGGGCGGGTGTGCCAATACGAAAACAGCTCGAACGGCGATTTCCTGATCGACCGGCTGCCGGGCCATGACAATGTCTGGCTGGTGGGCGGCGGATCGGGGCACGGATTCAAGCATGGTCCGGCGGTGGGCGAGCTGGTGGCGCATCACATCGCCGATGCCGGGCTGGCGGTCGAACCGCGCTTTTCGCTGGCGACCAAAGGCACCGCCGCTGCCCGCAGCGTTTATTGAGCGGTATTGGCCCGTGCCTGCGGTTTGGCGCGGCCAGCTGTGCGCTTACTTGACCAGTTCGACCTGTTCGAAATCGAGTTCCATCGGAGTTGCGCGGCCGAAGATCGAGACGCTGACCTTGACCTTGGCCTTGTCGAAATCCAGTTCTTCCACCAGCCCGTTGAAGCTGGCGAAGGGGCCTTCGAGCACCTTGACCTGATCGCCGATTTCATAATCGACGCTGATGTCCTTCTTGGGCGCGGCCTTGGCTTCTGCCACCCCGCCGAAGTAGCGCGCGGCCTCCTTCTCGGAAATCGGCTGCGGCTTGTTGCTGGCGCCCAGAAAGCCGGTCACCTTGGGGGTGTTCTTGACCAGGTGATAGACATCATCGGTCAGGTTCAGTTTGGCCAGCACATAGCCGGGCATGAATTTGCGCTCGGTCTGCACCTTCTTGCCGCGCTTGATCTCGGTTACCGTTTCGGTGGGCACCTGAACCTCTTCCACCCCTTCGGACAGGCCAAGGCGCTCGGCTTCGGAAAGGATCGCCTCGCGCACCTTGTTCTCGAAACCGGAATAGGCGTGAATGATATACCAGCGGGCAGCCATGAAAGTCCCTCTTTTTCCCTGTATCTTCGTTTAAGCGGCGGCGTGGATCAGAGCAGAGCCAGCAACTGCCGCACCACCCAGCCGAACAGCGAATCGACAGCCAGGAAGAACAGCGACAGGATCACCACCAGAATGCCGACGAAAATCGACGTGCGCACGGTTTCGGGCCAGGTCGGCCACACCACCTTGGCGGTTTCCGAACGCACCTGGCGCACGAATTCTCCGGGGGAGATCTTCTTCTTGGTTTCTTCGGCCATGACGGCTTCGCTTTCGCTTGGTATTAAATCCGGTGCCTTCCGGGTAGGGCTTCTCGCCGCCCCGGACAGGTCCGGGAGGGGCTTTGCGAAGGCTCCGATGTCGGAAGACGAGGCGCTATTTAGGCCCGCCGCTCCCGCTTGGCAAGGCCGCGCGGCATGCCATGGCGCGCATATCGGCGACAATCGCGCCAGAACCGGTAACAAATGTGACCGGGGGGCTAGGCAGGGGCCGCCGGTGCCGATAGCAATGCGCGCGCACAACAGGTCCGCACCGGGATCGCAAAGGGGATTTGTACAGCATGTCAGCCGGAACCCAATTGACGATCGACGAGCGGCTGCTCGGCCCCGTCACCAATGTCGCGGATTTCATCTGGGGCGGCACGTGGAACGGGGAACAGGTGATCCCGCTGCCTCCACTCGCAGTGATCCTGCTGGGAGCGGGCCTGTGGTTCATGATCGGCCTGCGCGCCTATCCGGTCACCAATTTCCTTCCCGCGCTGAAGGGCCTGTTCGCGGGGCGCAAATCCGCAGGCAAGGGCGAAATCTCCCCCTTCGCGGCGCTCTCCACCGCGTTGTCGGGTCAGGTGGGCACGGGCAATCTGGCGGGCGTTGCCACCGCCATCGCGTTGGGCGGGCCGGGCGCGATCTTCTGGATGTGGATCACCGCGCTGTTCGGCATGGCACTGGCCTTTGCCGAAGGATCGCTGGCCATCCGCTATCGCGAAACCACCAGCGACGGCACCTACCGCGGCGGGCCGATGAGCTACATCATGCTGGGGCTGGGCCGGAAGTGGACGTGGCTGGCGGTGTTCTTCTGCATCGGCACGCTGATTTCCGCACTGGTTACCGGCAATGGCATTCAGGCCAATGCGGTGGCCGACGGGCTGAACGAATTGTTCGGAATCGAGGAATGGCTGGGCGGGCTGATAGTGGCGGTGCTGGTCTTCATCGTCATCATCGGCGGGATCAAGTCGATCGGCAATGTGGCAGAAAAGGTCGTGCCGGTGATGGCGGCGGCCTATATCGTGATGGCGGTGATCGCGATCCTTCTCAATCTGCAAGATATTCCTGAAACCTTCAGCCGCATTTTCGGCGGGGCTTTCAATGTGCAAAGCGCCAGCGGCGGCTTTTTGGGTGCGGCGGTAATCCTCGCCATCCGCGCAGGCGTGGCGCGCGGGCTGTTTTCCAACGAGGCCGGGCAAGGTTCCACCCCCATCGCGCACGCCGTGGCGCAGACCGACGATCCGCAATTCCAGGGCCGGATGGCGATGCTGGGCACGTTCATCGATACGATCGTGATCTGCACCATGACCGCGCTGGTGATCCTGACGGTGCAGGGTGATTTCTCCTACGGCGGGCAGGCGGTGGAACACGCATGGCAATCCGAACTGCAGGGTTTCGCCATGACCAGCGGTGCCTTTGCCGCCGCCTTCCCGTTCCAGATCGCCAGTGTGCCAATCGGCACTATGATCGCCAGCGTGGCGCTGCTGCTGTTCGTGTTCACCACGCTGCTGACCTGGAGCTATTACGGCGAGCGCGCGATCACCTTCCTTTACGATCGCGTTCCCGGTTCCACCCTGCGCGGCGAAAAGGCGCTGCACATGGGCTGGCGGGTGCTGTGGTGCGTGGCGATCTTTGTCGGGGCCAGCCGCGAATCGGATCTGATCTGGCGGCTGGGAGATATTGCCAACGGGCTGATGGTGCTGCCCAACCTCATCGCACTGCTGGCGCTTTCGGGCGTGGTATTCGCGCTGGCCAGGGGCGATCGCACCGCCGGGGCGGACCACCACGAACAGACGCCGGAGGAGCCGGAGGAATATTGATTTCCTAAGCGCTCATCCAGCCAGCTCAGGCGCGCCCGAACAGGCGTTGCAGCAGGCCCGGCTGTTCCAGCGGCTGCACCTTGCCATAGGCGGCAAGCCGCAGGCCCGGATCGCGCCAGGCGCGCGGCGAACTCCAGGCATCGGGGCGGCTGGATACGAAAATGCGGCTCGACATGGTCTGGCTTCCTTTGCGTTGCTGCGGCAGAACACTCGGTTCGTCGCCACTGAGAAACGCTTTATCGGAAGCTTTCTGAATTGTCGGTGGTATTCCGGTTCGTCTGCGGTTCAGCTTTCTGCCCTTCCCGCTGAACCGCTCTGCCGCGTGACCACACCAGCCATAGCAGCGCAATCGCCGCCAGCGGCATCAGGTTTGCGCCCAGCGGCAGCGCCGCGGCGCGGGTGGCATAGGGGGCGAAAAACAACGCCACCAGGGCGAGTTTTTCGTAAGGTCGGAACCCTTGGCGCAGGCCCTCGCGCACCAGCCACAGCAATGGCAGGATCAGCAGCGGCAGATCGTAATTGAACAGATAGGGCGATGCGAGCGGGGTAGCCGCCAGCACCAGCGCACCGCTGGCCAGCGCATCGCCGCCCATCTGCCGCCACGCGCGCCAGGCCACCGCCATCATCCCCAGCGAAATCAGTGCC
>JBGSLI010000205.1:0-3051 GCA_041740775.1 Alteraurantiacibacter sp.
CGCCAGCGCCGCCGGTGCCTCCGCCCCCGTCCGCGTTTCGGCAAGCCCGGTGGAAAGGCCCGGAGCAGAGAGGAACACCAGCGCCGCGCAACAGGCGATCAGCCGGAAGCCGATCGAGGGCGATTGCGCCAGGCGGGAAAGGGGGGGCAGGGCCATTGCGCTATTCCGTCCTGCCCGGAAGGCTTTTGAGGATATCCGCCTTTGGCCCATCGGCCACGATGCGCCCCTGGTTCATCACGATTATCCTGTCACAGATATCGAACAGCGCAGGGCGGTGCGTGGCCACCACCAGCGTCTGGCGCGGGCCGATCGACTGGCGCAGCCGCTGCACCAGCAGGCTTTCGGTATTGGCATCCATCGCGCCCGTCGGCTCATCCAGATAGAGCAGTTCGAACGGGGCGACAAAGGCGCGCGACAGCGCGAGAAAGGCGCGCTGGCCGCCCGACAGGCGCCGCCCCTGTTCGCCCACTTCACGATCGAAACCCGCCGCATCGCGGGCGAGGAACACGTCGGCCCCGCTCTTGCCCAGTGCGGCGATGATATCCGCGTCGGTTGCACCGGGGGCGCCAATCGCGAGATTTTCGCGCACGCTGCCGGTGAACAGATTGGCGTCCTGCCCTACGAACCGGAAGGCGCGGCGCAATTCGGACGGGCGGAACTGGCGGCTGTCGATCCCTTCCACCGTCATCGCGCCGTCGGTGGGCGGATAAAGCCCGCACAACACCCGGCCCAGCGTCGATTTGCCCGATGCCACGCGGCCTACCACCGCGATCCGTTCTCCCGGCTCGATCACCAGATCGAGCCCGTCGAGCGAATTTACCGGGCTTTCGGGATAGGCGAAGGAGAGGTTTTCCAGGGCGATCCGGTATCCTTGCGCGCGCGCGGGGGGCAGCGACATGCCGCCCGATTGCCGCTCGTCATCGCCTGCAAACAACTGTTCGATCGAATCGAGCGCCTCGCGCGCTTGCCGTCCGCGCGTAAGCAGGAAGGCGATCTGCCCGGCCGGGGCCAGCGAGCGCGAGGCGAGCATGACGATGGCGATGATCGCCCCCATGGTGATCTCGCCCGCAGCAAACAGGTAATATCCGCCCACCACCAGCGACACGCTGGAAATCTGCTGGAACGATGATGCCAGCGCTACCGCAGTGGAGGAAATCCGCCGCAGCCGCAGCTGCGAATTGCTGCTCACCTGCGCCAGCGAATGCCACTTGCCGAGCAGGCGGCGTTCGCCCGAAACGCTTTTGAGCGTTTCCATCCCGGCAATCGATTCGACCAGCACGGTCTGCTGCAAGCCGGTATCCGCCTGCGAATCGCGCGCGGCATCGCTGACCTTGCGTTGCAGGATCAGCCCGGCAATCGCCATCAGCACCATCGCCACCACGGGCACCAGCGCCAGCCATTTGGCGATATAGGCGATGACCGCGATGAACAGCACCAGAAACACCAGATCGACCAGCAGTACGATGGTGGTGGAGGCGAAGAAATCGCGCACCAGCGCATATTCGCCTACCCGCGCCGCCAGCGCGCCGGTGCTGCCGCGCCGCCCGCTCATGGGGGTGGAAAGCACGCGCGTGAACAGCTTTTGCGACAGCCGCAGATCGAGCGTGCGACCGATCTGATCGACCACATTGGTGCGCGCGGTGCGCAGCGCGAATTCCAGCGCAAAGGCCAGCAGCACGCCGGATGCCAGCACCCACAGCGATGCTTCGGCGCGGTTGGGGATCACCCGGTCATAAACATTCATCGAGAAGATCGGCAGCGAAAGCGCCAGTGCATTGATCAGCAGCGATGCCAGCAGAACCGGCCTGAAGGCGCGGCGCTCCTTGCGCAATTCGGACCAGAACCAGTGATGCCGACCCTTGGCGTGCCACGGTGCATCCTTTTCGCGCAGGCGATCGGGATTGGCGATCACGCTGATGCATTCACCGGCGTATTCGCCGTTCACCTGCGCCAGCGGCTGCCATACAGGCTCGCTCGCCCCGGCGGGAAATACCAGCGCATCCGATCCGGAAATTTCCAGCACCGGCAGCACGATGCCGCCTTCCATGCGGGCGATGGCGGGATAGGCATCGGGCCGCCGCGGCAGTTTGCCGCCCTGCGCCGCATCATTGTTCAATCCCGCCAGATCCAGCGCCGCCTGTGCCTGGTGAAACGGCAGCAGCCCCGCCTCGTCACGCGGGAGCGTATCAAACAGCGCGGAAGGATCGGGCAGGCCAAAATGCGCGCAGAGGCGCGTCATGGCCAGTATCAGCGTATCCTTTTCAGCCGATCCGGTAATATCTCCTGTCTGATACACCCTGAAATTCTCCCGGGTGTCGCCACCGCCTAACGCGGATAGCGACGCCTGTGCAGTTCGGCAGGATCGGACGGACCGTATTCGAACCGCTCGCGCTCGGCCATGCCCGCCCCTGCTCCGGGAGCCAGATTAAGCGCATCGAGGAACTGATTGGTTGCCGCCAATACTTGATATTGGGCAAAGATTTCCGAAAAGCGCGATGTTTCGCGGCGCACCTGCGTGTTGAAACGGGTGTTCTGCGCATCGAGCACATCGAGCAGCGAACGCCGCCCGATGTTGAACTGGCTGCGATAGGACAGCAGCAGATCATCGTTCACCTGCGATTGCCGTTCGAGCGCCGAACCAACGATCCCCTGCGTGTTCATCGCGGTCCAGGCGTTGGTGACATCCTCCTCCGCCTCGCGCACACGGTCGTGCATCTGGTAGCGCGCCTGGCTGGCGCGGCGGACCATTTCCTGCACCTGCGCCGCCCGGCGTCCGCCATCGAACAATTCCCAGCGCAGATAGACGCGCCCCTGAACATCGTTGGTCTCGCCCCGGAACCCATCGATATCATCGCCGATGCGGCCGGTAACATCGACCCCGATCTCCGGCCGCAATTCACCGCGTGCGGAAGTGACCATTGCATTGGCGGCATCGATATCGGCCTGCGCCTCGCGCACCAGCGGATTGGCGGTGCGCGCCAGCCCGATCGCGGCTTCCTGGCTTTCCGGCAGTCGCTCGGAAAAGGCCGACGGCAGGCTGACGCGGGTGAT
>JBGSLI010000206.1:0-11094 GCA_041740775.1 Alteraurantiacibacter sp.
CGCGTAGATCCGCGCCCGTTTCAGCATTGCGTGCGCGTTGGAAGGAAGCGCGATCGCGGCCCCGTCCGCCGCCTGGAAGGCGACAAAGCCATTGCGACCGGTGCGGATCACCGCGCCTTCGGCCAGCGCCGCGCCGATCACCGGATCGGCATCGTCGATCGTCACCGGGCCGGAAAAGCTGCGCACCGCGATCCGGGCCGGACGCCACGCCAGCAAATCGCGCGGCAAGCGCAGAACCGTGCCGATGGGAATGCGCCGCACATTGGTGATGCGATTGAGGCGGGCAATGGTCGCAACCGCATCCCCGCGTTTGAGGAAGCGCTGCTGGACCGATATCAGCGTATCCCCGCGCTCCATGCGATAGGTGACGAAACGATCATCGTCCTGCGCATTTGCCGCCGGTGCCAGCGGTGCCAGCCCCCCTATCATTGCCACCAATACCAGTCCCAGCTTGCGCACGATCCCGTCCTCCTCTTGAGCGGCCAAGATTAGGCCTTGTGCACAATCACTTGCAAGCTGCCAATTCGCAGCAAAAAAGCCGCGCCGGAGGCTCCGCCTTGCCGCGCCGGCCTCCGGGCTATGGCGAAGGGATAGTCCAGACCACAAACGCCTGATCTGGCGGCGGCGAAAGCCGTAGATGGTAAGAAAATCCGTTGGGCATTTGCCCGTGTGGGTTCGAATCCCACCGCCCGCACCACTAGTTAGTCACAGGACCTGTGACTAATCGAATACCTTGTCAGGCGAGGGATCGTGCTTGTGCCGTTCTGCCTTGCCGAAGTGCCGTTCCAGCCGCTGCACCAAAGTGTTCGCCGCAGCCCGCGCGGCGGCATCGACATCGCCCGCATGACCGGTAACACCAATGGGCTTTTCGTCCTTGATCCGCGCCTCGATCATGCAGGCCTTGTCATTGCCGCCACCTTTGGGGCCATTCTCGTCGCGCACATGGACTTCCAGCCGGGTCAGCCTGTCCGCAAAGCGGGAGAGCCGCTCGCGTAGCTGTGCCTCAATCCGCTCGGCGACGTTTTCGGTGCCCATGACCGAGCTATCGGAATTGAACTGGAACTGCATGGGACACTCCTGACGTTGGTGATATTATCACGCATTGATATGGGAAGCGCGCGCCGGGTTTCCAGCGATTTCCAACGAACTCCGGTAGCAGTATATCCAATTCTTGCCCGCCCCCGGCCCACAAGTTGAAAAGGAAGCTGGTCCAGATTAATCTGGCGACCGGAAAAGTTGGCCTGCCGAACACCTGCACCAGCGCCGCGCGAAACCTCCTCCAACCCCATTGACCCCCCGCCTCCGCCTCTCTATATGGTCACCATCGCCGGATGGCTTCGAGCAAGGTGTGCCTTTACGCGGGGGCATCACTCAGGACGGAAGTTCCGGTATCTGCGTGAGACAGGATTGAACAAGGCTGCAATGGCAGCGCCCGTCAGGGTGCGCCCGATTGCGGCCTTTTGCGCGTCTCACGCATCTTCCCGCAAGACACGCAATTTCCAGGCTCCGGCACGCGCCGGGGTGACACGCGAAGAAGAGGCAACGGCACCACATTATGGCGACCAAGGCGAAGGCTCCGGAAACGACCGGCAGCAAATCCAAGCGCATCCGCAAGATTTTCGGCAACATTCACGAAGTGGTGAAGATGCCCAATCTGATTGAGGTGCAGCGCGAGAGCTACGAACAGTTCCTGCGTTCCGATCCTTCGATCGGCTATGTCTCCGGCCTCGAAAAGACGCTGCGCAGCGTGTTCCCGATCCGCGATTTCGCCGGCACCGCCGAACTCGATTTCGTGCATTATGAACTCGAACCGCCAAAATATGACACGCTCGAATGCCGCCAGCGCGGGATCACCTATGCCGCGCCGATGAAGGTGACGCTGCGGCTGATCGTATTCGAAGTGGATCAGGAAACCGAAACCCGCTCCGTGCTCGATATCAAGGAGCAGGACGTGTATATGGGCGACATGCCGCTCATGACCGAGAACGGCACCTTCGTCATCAACGGCACCGAGCGCGTGATCGTGTCGCAGATGCACCGTTCGCCGGGCGTCTTGTTCGATCACGATCGCGGCAAGACGCATTCCTCGGGCAAATTCCTGTTCGCGGCGCGCGTCATCCCCTATCGCGGTTCGTGGCTCGATTTCGAATTCGACGCCAAGGACATCGTCAATGTGCGGATCGACCGCAAGCGCAAGCTGCCGGTCACCTCGCTGCTGTTCGCATTGGGCCTCGATGCCGAGGGGGTTCTCGATCACTTCTACAACAAGGTGACGTGGAAGCGTTCGGGCGGCAAGAAGAAGGGCGCGGAAGGCTGGGAAATCCCCTTCGTGGCCGAACAATGGCGCGGGTCCAAGCCGACCTTCGCGCTGGTGGATGCCAAGACCGGCGAGGAAGTGTTCCCCGCCGGGCAGAAGGTTTCCCCGCGCGCGGCCAACAAGGCGGAAAAGGATGGTCTCCAGACGCTGCTGATCCCGACCGAGGAAATCTTCGGCCGCTATGCCTCCAGGGACATGATCGACGAGAAGACCGGCCGCATCTATATCGAGGCGGGTGACGAGGTTTCGCCCGAAAACCTCGACAGGATCGATGCCGCCGGGATCGACCAGCTCGACCTGCTCGACATCGATTTCGTCAACACCGGCCCGTGGATGCGCAACACGCTCGAAGCCGACAAGGCCGAGGACCGCGAAGAAGGGCTGGAGGCGATCTACAAGGTCATGCGTCCGGGCGAACCGCCGACCAAGGAAACCGCCGAAGCGCTGTTCGAAGGCCTGTTCTTCGATTCCGAACGCTATGATCTTTCCGCCGTTGGCCGGGTGAAGCTGAACATGCGCCTCGGCCTCGATGCCGAAGACACCGTTACCACGCTGCGCAAGGAAGATATCCTGGCGGTGGTGAAGGAACTGGTCGATCTGAAGGACGGCAAGGGCGAGGTTGATGATATCGACAATCTCGGCAACCGCCGCGTGCGCTCGGTGGGCGAATTGCTGGAAAACCAGTATCGCGTCGGCCTGCTGCGCATGGAACGCGCGGTGAAGGAACGGATGAGCAGCGTGGATGTGTCCACGGTGATGCCCAACGATCTGATCAACGCCAAGCCGGCGGTGGCCGCAGTGCGCGAATTCTTCGGCTCCAGCCAGCTGTCGCAGTTCATGGACCAGACCAATCCGCTGTCCGAAGTCACCCACAAGCGCCGCGTTTCGGCTCTGGGGCCGGGCGGCTTGACGCGCGAACGTGCGGGCTTCGAAGTGCGCGACGTGCATCCCACGCATTATGGCCGCATCTGCCCGATTGAAACGCCCGAAGGCCCGAACATCGGCCTGATCAATTCGCTCAGCACCTTTGCCCGCGTGAACAAATACGGCTTCATCGAAACGCCCTATCGCGCGGTGAAGGACGGCAGGGTTTCGCAGGAGGTGAACTACCTCTCGGCGATGGAAGAACAAAAGCACACCGTGGCGCAGGCCAGCGCCGAAATCGACGCGACCGGCCGGTTCGTCGAAGATCTGGTTTCGGCCCGCCAGAACGGCGAATTCGTGATGGCGCCCAACCAGCAGGTCACGCTGATGGACGTCAGCCCCAAGCAGCTCGTCTCGGTCGCCGCATCGCTTATTCCGTTCCTTGAAAACGATGACGCCAACCGCGCGCTGATGGGATCGAACATGCAGCGCCAGGCGGTGCCGCTGGTGAAGGCCGAAGCGCCGTGGGTGGGCACCGGCATGGAAGAAACCGTGGCGCGTGACAGCGGCGCGGCGATCGCCGCCAGCCGTTCGGGCGTGATCGATCAGGTCGATGCCACGCGCATCGTGATCCGCGCCAGCGGCGAGGTGGACACCACCAATCCCGGCGTGGACATCTATTCGCTGCAGAAGTTCCAGCGTTCCAACCAGAATACCTGCATCAACCAGCGCCCGCTGGTGAAGGTGGGCGATGTGGTGGAAGCAGGCGACATCATCGCCGATGGCCCTTCCACCGATCTGGGTGAACTGGCGCTGGGCAAGAACACGCTCGTCGCCTTCATGCCGTGGAACGGCTACAATTACGAAGATTCGATCCTGATCAGCGAACGCATCGTGAAGGACGATGTGTTCACCTCGATCCATATCGAGGAATTCGAGGTGATGGCCCGCGATACCAAGCTGGGGCCGGAAGACATCACCCGCGACATCCCCAATGTGGGCGAAGAAGCGCTGCGCAATCTCGACGAGGCGGGCATCGTCTATATCGGGGCCGAAGTGCATCCGGGCGATATTCTGGCGGGCAAGATCACCCCCAAGGGCGAAAGCCCGATGACGCCCGAGGAAAAGCTGCTGCGTGCGATCTTTGGCGAAAAGGCCAGCGACGTGCGCGACACCTCGCTCCGCCTGCCGCCTGGCGTGGCCGGCACGGTGGTGGAAGTGCGCGTGTTCAACCGCCACGGGATCGAGATCGACGATCGCACCCGCGCCATCCAAAACGAGGAAATCGAACACCTCAAGAAGGATAGCGAGGACGAGCGCAATATCCTCAACCGAGCGACCTATAACCGCCTGCGCGACATGCTGACCGGCCAGACCGCCAGCGCCGCGCCCAAGGGGGTGAAGAAAGGCGCGGAGATCACCGCCGAACTGCTCGACGAGGTCGATCGCCACGAATGGTTCAAATTCGCGGTTGCCGACGACAACATGCAGGCCCAGCTCGAAGCGGTGAAGGGCCAGTATGACGAAGCGATGAAGGCGATCAAGGACAAGTACGAGGATCGCAAGGAGAAGCTGGAACGCGGCGACGAGCTGGCCCCCGGCGTGCTCAAGATGGTCAAGGTGTTCGTGGCGGTGAAGCGCAAGCTGCAACCGGGCGACAAGATGGCCGGCCGCCACGGCAACAAGGGTGTCATCAGCCGCATCCTGCCCGATGAGGACATGCCCTTCCTCGAAGACGGGACGCCGGTGGATATCGTGCTCAACCCGCTGGGCGTGCCTTCGCGCATGAATGTGGGCCAGATCTTCGAGACTCACCTCGGCTTTGCCGCGCGCAGACTGGGCCAGCAGATCGCTGCCCAGCTCGACGAATGGCGCGCCGCCAACCCCGATCCGGCAGCGGCCCAGCCGCCCACCGCGATCGTGGACAAGCTGAAGGATGTCTACGGCGAGCAATACCACGCCGATCTGGACAGCCGCACCACCGCCGAAGTGGTGGAACTGGCGCATAATCTGCGTGCAGGCGTGCCGATGGGAACGCCGGTGTTCGATGGTGCGAACGAAGGCGATGTCACCGACATGCTGCTGAAGGCGGGCTATGCCTCTTCGGGCCAGTCCACGCTGTATGACGGCCGCACCGGCGAAGCCTTCGATCGCAAGGTGACGGTGGGCGTGATCTACATGCTCAAGCTGCACCACCTGGTGGACGACAAGATCCACGCGCGTTCGATCGGCCCCTACAGCCTCGTTACCCAGCAGCCGCTGGGCGGCAAGGCGCAGTTCGGCGGGCAGCGTTTCGGCGAAATGGAAGTCTGGGCGCTGCAGGCCTATGGCGCGGCCTATACCTTGCAGGAAATGCTGACGGTGAAGTCCGATGACGTGATCGGCCGGACCAAGGTTTACGAATCGATCGTCAAGGGTGACGACACCTTCGAAGCCGGCATTCCCGAAAGCTTCAACGTGCTGGTCAAGGAAATGCGCTCGCTCGGCCTCAACGTCGAGCTCACCAGCCTGACCGACGGCACCGAGGAAGGCGCGGACGGCTTCGGCCAGATCGCTGCCGAATGACAGGGGTCGGCGGCCTCCCGGTTTTCACCGGGCCGGGCCGCCTCCCCGCCCTCCCCTGTTAATCGCCCCTAGGGAATTGAAAAATGAACGAACTTAGCAAATTCACCAACCAGATCGCCAAGCCGGAAACCTTCGACCAGATCCAGATCGGTCTGGCCTCGCCCGAGCGCATTCGCAGCTGGTCCTTCGGCGAGATCAAGAAGCCCGAAACCATCAACTACCGCACCTTCAAGCCCGAACGTGACGGGCTGTTCTGCGCCCGCATCTTCGGTCCGGTGAAGGATTACGAATGCCTGTGCGGCAAATACAAGCGGATGAAATACAAGGGCGTCGTCTGCGAAAAATGCGGCGTCGAAGTGACCGTCACCAAGGTCCGCCGTGAGCGCATGGGCCACATCGAACTGGCCGCGCCGGTGGCGCATATCTGGTTCCTGAAATCGCTGCCGTCGCGCATCGGCCTGCTGCTCGACATGCAGTTGAAGCAGCTTGAGCGCGTGCTCTATTTCGAAAGCTACATCGTTACCGAGCCGGGCCTGACTCCGCTGGAGAAATACCAGCTGCTGACCGAAGACGAACTGCTCGACGCGCAGGACGAATATGGCGAGGACGCCTTCACCGCCAGCATCGGTGCCGAAGCGGTCAAGCATATGCTGATGGACCTCGACCTGGTGAAGGAAAAGGCCGATCTGCTGGAAGAGCTGGAGACCACCAAGTCCAAGCTCAAGCCGGCCAAGATCATCAAGCGGCTGAAGGTGGTGGAAAGCTTCATCGATTCGGGCAACCGCCCCGAATGGATGATCCTCGAAGTCGTGCCGGTGATCCCGCCCGAACTGCGCCCGCTGGTGCCGCTGGATGGTGGCCGCATTGCCCCCTCGGCCCTCCACGCCCTGTATCGCCGCGTGATCAACCGCAACAACCGCCTGCCGCGACTGATGGAACTGCGCGCGCCCGATATCATCGTGCGCAACGAAAAGCGCATGTTGCAGGAAGCCGTCGATGCCTTGTTCGACAACGGCCGCCGCGGTCGCATCATCACCGGCGCCAACAAGCGCCCGCTCAAATCGCTGTCCGACATGCTCAAGGGCAAGCAGGGCCGCTTCCGCCAGAACCTGCTCGGCAAGCGGGTCGATTATTCGGGCCGTTCGGTGATCGTCACCGGGCCGGAACTGAAGCTGCACCAGTGCGGCCTGCCCAAGAAGATGGCCTTGGAACTGTTCAAGCCGTTCATCTACGCCCGGCTCGATGCCAAGGGCCTTTCGATGACGCTGAAGCAGGCGAAGAAATGGGTGGAAAAGGAACGCAAGGAAGTCTGGGACATCCTCGATGAGGTGATCCGCGAACATCCCGTGCTGCTCAACCGCGCGCCCACGCTCCACCGGCTCGGCATCCAGGCGTTCGAGCCGGTGCTGATCGAAGGCAAGGCGATCCAGCTGCACCCGCTGGTGTGTTCGGCCTTCAACGCCGATTTCGACGGCGACCAGATGGCCGTCCATGTGCCGCTTTCGCTGGAAGCCCAGCTGGAAGCGCGGGTGCTGATGATGTCGACCAACAACATCCTCTCGCCCGCCAATGGCAAGCCGATCATCGTGCCCTCGCAGGACATGGTGCTGGGGCTCTATTACCTCTCGATGGACCGCGAAGGCGAGCCGGGCGAAGGCAAGGTGCTGGCCGATATCAACGAAGTGCATCAGGCGCTGCACGTCGGCGCGGTGACGCTGCATTCCAAGATCACCACCCGCGTTCCGCAGACCGGCGAGGACGGCAAGGAATTCATGCGCCGCGTGGATACCACGCCGGGCCGGATGCTGATCAGCGAATGCCTGCCCAAAAGCCACACCGTGCCGTTCGAAGTCGTCAACCGCCTTCTGACCAAGAAGGAAATCGGCGACGTGATCGATCAGGTCTATCGCCACACCGGCCAGAAGGACACCGTGCTGTTCGCCGATGCGATCATGTCGCTGGGCTTCCGCCACGCGTGCAAGGCGGGCATTTCCTTCGGCAAGGATGACATGATCATTCCCGACTCCAAGGAAGGGATGATCGAGGAAACCAAGGCGCTGGTGGCCGATTACGAACAGCAATATCAGGACGGCTTCATCACCCAGCAGGAAAAATACAACAAGGTGATCGACGCCTGGAGCCGTTGCGGCGATCAGGTGGCGGCGGCCATGATGGAAGAGATCAAGGCCACGCCCAAGGACGAGCACGGGCGCGAGGCGCCGGTCAATTCGATCTACATGATGAGCCATTCGGGCGCGCGTGGTTCACCAGCGCAGATGAAGCAGCTGGCGGGGATGCGCGGGCTGATGGCCAAGCCTTCGGGCGAGATCATCGAAACCCCGATCATCTCCAACTTCAAGGAAGGTCTGACCGTTCTTGAATACTTCAACTCCACCCACGGCGCGCGCAAGGGCCTGGCGGATACGGCGCTGAAGACGGCGAATTCGGGCTACCTCACCCGCCGCCTGGTGGACGTGTCGCAGGATTGCGTGATCGTGGAGGAAGACTGCAAGACCGAGAACGCGCTGGAAATGCGCGCCATCGTGCAGGGCGGCAGCGTGATCGCTTCCATCGGTGAACGCATTCTGGGCCGCACGCTGGCCGCAGATATCGTCAATGCCGCCACCGGCGAAGTCATCGTCAAATCGGGCACGATGGTGGACGAGCCGATGGTAAAGGCGATCGAGGAGGCCGAAACGCAGGTCGCCCGGATCCGTTCACCGCTGGTGTGCGAAGCCGAACAGGGCGTTTGCGCAACCTGCTACGGGCGCGATCTGGCGCGCGGCACGCCGGTGAACATCGGCGAAGCCGTGGGCGTGATCGCCGCGCAGTCGATCGGCGAACCCGGCACCCAGCTGACGATGCGGACGTTCCACATCGGCGGCGCGGCGCAGATCAACGAAACCAGCCATCTCGAATCGATTTCGGACGGCAAGGTGGTCTATCGCGACATGCCCACCATCACCGACAAGAAGGGCCGCCGCCTGTCGCTGGCCCGTTCGGGTGAAATGGTGGTGGTCGATGCCGAAGGCCGCGAACGCGCCATCCACCGCGTGCCTTACGGCACCGTGCTGATGTTTGCCGACGGGACCAAGGTGAAGGAAGGTGATCGTCTGGCCGAATGGGATCCGTTCACCCTGCCGATCATCACTGAAACCGATGGCATCGTGCGCTATCAGGATCTGGTCGAGGGCAAGACGCTGGAAGAACGGGTGGACGATGCCACCGGTATCGCCCAGCGCGTAGTCACCGAATTGCGCAGCACCGGCCGCGCCAAGAAGGAAGACCTGCGCCCCCGCCTCACCCTGCTGGGCGAAGAAAGCGCGGGCAAGAAGGAGGACGGAACCGAGGCCGCGCGCTACATGCTGGCGCCGGGAACCACGCTGTCGGTCGAGGACGGGCAGGAAGTGCGGGCGGGCGATATCCTTGCCCGTGCCAGCCGTGAAGCCGCCAAGACGCGCGACATCACCGGCGGTCTGCCGCGCGTTGCCGAACTGTTCGAAGCGCGCATTCCCAAGGATGCGGCGGTCATTGCCAGGGTCAGCGGGCGGATGGAATTCATCCGTGACTACAAGGCCAAGCGCAAGATCGCGATCGTTCCTGAGGAAGGCAATCCGGTCGAATATCTGGTGCCCAAGACCAAGGTGATCGACGTTCAGGAAGGCGATTTCGTCAAGAAGGGCGATACGCTGATTTCGGGCTCGCCCAATCCGCACGACATTCTCGAAGTGCTGGGGATCGAGGCGCTGGCCGAATATCTGTGTACCGAAATCCAGGAAGTCTACCGGCTCCAGGGCGTGAAGATCAACGACAAGCACATCGAAGTGATCGTTCGCCAGATGCTGCAAAAGGTCGAGATCACCGATGGCGGCGATACCACGCTGCTGCCGGGCGAGCAGGTCGACGAAGACGAGATGAACGAGATCAACGGCAAGCTGGGCCGCAACAAGAAGCATGCCACCGGCAAGCCGATCCTGCTGGGCATCACCAAGGCGAGCCTGCAAACCCGTTCATTCATCTCCGCCGCTTCGTTCCAGGAAACCACCCGCGTGCTGACGCAGGCGGCGGTCGAAGGGAAGAAGGACTCGCTGATCGGGTTGAAGGAGAACGTGATCGTTGGTCGTCTGATCCCGGCGGGTACGGGTGCGGGCATGAATCGCCTGCGCGTTACCGCCAATTCGCGCGATGCGGCGATCCGGGCGCAATACAAGAAGATGCAGGATGCGCTGGTTGCGGCAGACGCAGCCGAAGCGGCGGCAAAGCAGGCCGATCTGGTCGCGGCGCAAACCGCAGCAGATCAGCACGCGGCGGAACTGGCGCAGGGTCCGGAAGCGGCAATCGGGGACGATCCGCTGGCAGCGGTTGAGGGGGAAACCCACGGCAGCGATGCCGATGCGGGCGATTACCTGAACGCGGATGCGTCCGATGGTGACGGCCTGGCAGCCACCGAAGCGGCCGAAGACGAGGTCGAGACTGAGGTCGAGGCCGAGGTCGAAGCCGAGGTCGAGGCTGAGGTGAAAGCCGAGGACGGGGCCGAATAGGCCACCGCTTTTCTCCAGGCATCAAGAAACCCCGGCGGAGCGATCCGCCGGGGTTTTCTTATGACTGAAGGCCTGGCCAAAGGACCGCCCCGGCCCCCCCCAGCCACAAACCTGCGCCTATTGCACCAGCGGCCCATCGGCGGTGGGCAGATGTACGCCTTCGATCGTGGTCTTGTCGGCAAGGATGGCAAGATATTGTGCCACCGCCCGGCGATAGCTGGCTTCCTCCAGATAATCGCGGATCGATGCCTCCACCGCTTCGAACGGCAATTGCTGCCCTTCGATCCGGCGCCCTGCACGCACCACATGCACGCCATAGGGCGAACGCACCGGATCGCGGCACAATTCACCTTCGGCCAGCGCAAACAGCGCCTGCTCGAACGCGGCCACGGTCTGCCCCCTGCCGATCTGCCCAAGATTGCCGCCCTGCTCCTTCGACGGGCAGGCGGACCGGGCTTTCGCCAATCGGGCAAAGCACGAGGGATCGGCCTGAATCTCTCGGATCGCCATCCGCGCATCGCCCACGGCCAGGCTGTAGGCGAAGCTGTCGGCGGGGCTGGCGGCGAACAGGATATGCTCGGCCTCGACCAGCGTTTCGCTGGCAAAGCGTTCGCCATGGCGCAGATAGAAGCGGCGCGCCTCGCGCTCGGTCGCTACCGGAACCGCCACTTCGCAGGTGAGCAGCGCGTCGATCCTCGCATCGTCTGCGGCCAGCGGTCGGCCTTCGGCGTCGCAAAGGCCATCGCCTGCAATCCCCAGCCGGTCCGCCTCGTCCAGCAGCAATTGCCGGATCGCCAGCGCCTCGGC
>JBGSLI010000207.1:0-3481 GCA_041740775.1 Alteraurantiacibacter sp.
GATGTGCCGAAGCGCGCGATCCGCACCAGCCGCCGCACCTGTGGCGGGGTATTGGCATCGCGTTCGATCCCGCGCAGCGCGCCGTGGCGTGCCAGCGTCCGGCCCCAGCTCAGCAGCCGGAAGATATGCTTGGAGGGGCGCGTCACCCTATATCTTCCAGCCCGAATGGATCGCCACCAGCCCGCCCATGATCGGTTCCACCTTCGTCCGCACGAATCCCGCAGCGCGGATCATCCGTTCGAATTCGGGCATCGGCGGGAAGCGGCGGATGCTCTCGATCAGATAGCGATAGCTGTCGGCATCGCCCGCTACCGCCTTGCCGATCTGCGGCACCAGTCTGTGCGAATAGAAATCATAGGCCTGTTTCGCCCCCGGCCAGGTCATGGTGGAAAATTCCAGACAGAAGAACCTCCCGCCATATTTCAGCACCCGGTGCGCTTCGGCCAGCGCCCGGTCGATATGCGGAACGTTGCGGATGCCGTCAGCGATGGTGTAGGCATCGAACTGGCGATCGGGGTAAGACAGCGTCTCGGCATTCTGGCACGACCACGACAGGCCATCTATCCCGCGCTGCATCGCCCGTTCGATGCCGACATCGAGCATGTCCTGATTGATATCCGCCACCACCACTTCGGCCCCGCGCGCGGCCAGCCGGAAGGCGATATCGCCGGTGCCGCCCGCCATATCGAGCATGGCCTCGCCCGGCTGCGGCTTCACCCGGCGCACGAAGGTATCCTTCCACAACCGGTGCATCCCACCCGACATGGCATCGTTCATGATGTCATATTTGCTCGCCACGCTGGAAAACACGCCGCCGACGCGGGCGGTCTTTTCTTCCGGGGCGACATCTTCGTAGCCGAAGGAAACCTGTTCGCTCATGGGCAGCGCCTTAGGAGAGATTGAGCGCAGCGCAAAGGGTGTTAAAGGCCTGCCCATGCCCGAACTGCCCGAAGTCGAAACCACGGTGCGCGGTCTGGCGCGTTTCCTGACCGGCGAGCGGATCGAGCGCGTGGTGCTCAACCGGGCCGGCCTTCGCTATGCCTTCCCCGCAGGCCTCGTGCAGTTGCTCACCGGCGCGCGGGTGACTTCGCTGGAAAGGCGGGCGAAATACGGCCTCATCCACACCGACCGCGCCAGCACGATGATCTTCCATCTGGGGATGAGCGGGCGCTGGCGGATCGATCCGGTGGCGCCGGAAAAGCACGATCATCTGGTGATCGAGACCACCAGGAACCGCTTTGCGCTCAACGATCCGCGCCGGTTCGGCTCGGTCGATCTGGTCGATAGCCGCGCGCTCGAGATCTGGCCCGCCTTTGCCGCGATGGGGCCCGAACCGCTGGGCGAGGCTTTCACCGTGGATCATCTGCGCACCGCCATCTGTGGCCGCAAACAGGCGATCAAGTTGCTGCTGCTCGATCAGCATGTAGTGGCCGGGCTGGGCAATATCTATGTCTGCGAGGCGCTGTTTCGCGCGGGGATCGATCCGCGCAAACCCGGCGGAAGGGTCACTCGCCCGGCGCTCGAACGCCTCGTGCCCGCTATCCGCGATGTGCTGACCGAAGCGATCCGCGACGGCGGCTCCACCTTGCGCGATTATGCCGCGCCGTCGGGTGAACTGGGCTATTTCGCCACCCGCTTTCGCGTATATGGGCGTGAGGGCGAGGCTTGCCTGCACTGCGCCGACGAAAGCAACGTCGCGGTGATCCGGCGAATTGCGCAGGGTGGGCGCAGCAGCTGGTTCTGCCCTGTCTGCCAGCGGTAGCGAAATTCTTGACCTGCGCGCGCCTGCCCCCTATGTGGCGCGCTTTCCGGTGCCCTGGCGCCGACCTTACCGATTCTCAAAAGACGCAAGACCGGCCGTTTACGGACGGCTGAAGGACAGGAACGAATATGGCCAATACGCCGCAAGCCAAAAAGCGCATCCGCCGCAACGACAAGCGCTCCGAAATCAACGGTGCCCGCAAGAGCCGCATCCGTGGTTTCGTCAAGAAAGTCGAACTGGCGGTGACCGAAGGCGATCGTGCCGCCGCCGAAGCCGCGCTCAAGGTGGCGCAGCCCGAACTGGCCAAGGGCGTGGCCAAGGGCGTGTTCCACAAGAACACCGCCGCACGCAAGATGAGCCGCCTGTCCAAGCGAATCGCCGCGCTCTGATTCGGTGCTCCGATGCCCGCGATTCGCGGGCCTGTCGGCAGGCTTTACAGAACGAAATCGGAACGGGGCCGGTGGGTTAACCACCGGCCCCGTTCTCTTGGGCGATGTCAGCCATTGTGCAAGCGCAACAAATTGAGGGAATCCCGCGATTCGCACGACTGTCATAAAACTATTCAATAAAAACATCGCGTTGAACGCAAGTCTGCGGCTTTGAACCGAGTCAAGGACCAAAATTTTAATAATTTTGACACCCTCCCCTTGCTCCCCCGACAGAAGGCTTCATAACGGTTTTCGGGCCGGGAATGATCTCCATTTCCGGCATTGCAAAAGTGCTGTCGAAACGAAGGATCCGGCGCCCAGCCTGCGGGTTGCCGGAACGATGAAGATTTGTCTTCGGTTCGATCGGAACGGGGAGCGCAGGCGAAAAGAACGGGGCTGAATCGAATGATCCGGATGGGACCCAATGGCGGCCGCAATCCAGCGGCTGCGCCCGGCGTGGCAGAGGACAATATGGAAGATCGCGAAGCAGTGGACCTGGCCGCCGATTGGGCTGACATCAGCCAGGGGCTTCGCAAGGATCTTGGCCACCAGCTGTTCACCCAGTGGATCAGACCGATCCAGCTGGGCCGGCTGGACAAGGAAACGGGCACGCTCGATCTGTTCATGCCTACCGAATTTTCTGCCAATTGGGTAAAGGAACGCTATCACGACCGGCTATCGCTGGCGTGGAAGATCGCCTCTTCCGAAGTGCGCCACGTTTCGATCAAGGTGCATCCGGGCCGCCGCAAGATCGCCGATTTCGATCTGCGCGGACAGGATGGCTTCGGCCACCGCGCCGCCAATGATGCCACGCTGGCGATGGAATCGATCGGCGACGACGGTTTCACCAGCTCGGTCGGACTGGACCCGACGCAGACCTTTGCCGCCTTTGTTACCGGCAGCACCAACGTGCTGGCCAAAAATGCCGCCGAACGCATGTCCAAGGCCGAAAAGCCGCAGTTCAGCCCGCTCTATCTCAAGGCCGCGACGGGGCAGGGCAAGACCCATCTGATGCACGCGATCGGCCATTCCTATCTGCAGGCCTTCCCCCGCGCGCGGATCTTCTATTGCAGCGCCGAACGCTTCATGGTCGAATTCGTGCAGGCGCTGAAATCGAACGAGATGATCGAATTCAAGGGCCGTCTGCGGGCCTTCGATCTGCTGCTGGTGGACGATATCCAGTTCATCATCGGCAAAGCCGCCGCGCAAGAGGAACTGCTATACACGATCGACGCGCTGCTCGCCGAAGGCAAGCGGCTGGTGTTCGCCGCCGACCGTGCCCCGCAGGCAT
>JBGSLI010000208.1:0-1532 GCA_041740775.1 Alteraurantiacibacter sp.
CCGATCAGCAGATTGCCGATGGGAAATTCGCCGTAAAAGGCCAGCGTGATGAAGATCAGCGAATCCACCGCCTGGCTGATCGCCGAAGCGATCGCGCCGCGCGCCATCAGTCGCAGCCCGCCGTCGCCACCGCCATCACCCTTGCCGCGCAGCCGGTCGAAAATCCACACGTTGAGCAGCAGCGATACGCCATAGGCCACCGGTCCGGCGGCCATGATCCGCGGCGTCTGCCCGTGCACGCGTTCGAAAGCGGCGAGGCTTTCGGCGGGCATATCGGGCGATGCTGGCAGCGCCAGCACCAGCCCGATCAGGCCGATGGAAAACGCCAGCGGCACAAAGCCCCACAACACCAGCCGGTCGGCCGCAGGCTTGCCGTGCAATTGCGAAACCGCGCTGGAAATCACCACCAGCAGCAGGAAGGCCAGTATCCCGCTTTCCACCACCAGCGGCCCGATGGCGAATTGCTTGTAGGCGAGCACGCCCGCAATCACCGTCATCCCGCCATACAACAGCGAAAGAACGAACATCGAGCGGGCGATCGGAAGTTTGGCGGATGAGGTGGCGGAAGCCGTGGCAATAGGCATGGGGGTGTCGGTCATCCACGCTGGCTATGGCGCACAAGGCATGCTTGGCAAGAGGCGGCTGGGGGAAACGCACCGGATTCATTTGTATGCCGCGCGGCTTTGCGCGAAAGGCATGCAACCTTGCGACCACAGGAGAGAGTGTGCCGCCCCAATTGATATCGCTCGCCGGGATCGCGGTGATCCTGCTGATCGCCTTCCTGCTGTCCAACGGCAAGCGCCATATCCGCCTGCGCATTGTGGCGGCGGCTTTCGCCTTGCAGGCAGGCATCGCCGCGCTGGTGCTGCGCACCGATTGGGGCGCAGCGGTGATCCGCACGATGGCCGACGGGGTGGCGGCGCTGCTTTCCTATGCCGGTGAGGGCACGCAATTCCTGTTCGGTGCCAGCGCCGACAATCCGCTCGCCAACACCTTTGCATTGGGCGCGCTGCCGGTGATCGTGTTCTTCGCCTCGCTGGTGTCGATCCTTTATCACCTGGGCATCATGCAGAAGCTGGTGCGCTGGCTGGGCGGGGCGATCGGCTGGATCACCGGCATATCCAAAGTCGAATCGCTGGGCGCGGCGGCGAATATCTTCGTCGGCCAGTCGGAAAGCCCGCTGGTGGTGCGCCCCTATCTGGCCGCACTCTCTCCCTCGCGGCTGTTCACGCTGATGACGGTGGGCATGGCCGGGGTGGCGGGCACGATTCTGGCCGCCTATGCCGGGCTGCTCGGGCCGGATTATCTGCCGATCCTGCTCGCCGCCACCTTCATGTCTGCACCCGGCGGCATTCTGATGGCCAAGATCATCATGCCCGATACCGAAGAACCCGCGCCCGAAGCCGAAGGCGTCATCACCCTGCCCAGGGGCCGGATCAGCGCCGAAGGCCCCGCCGCGCTCACCGAAGGCGGCGAGGTTCCGCACGAAGTGGAGGTGGCCGCGCATTTCGACGAGAGCGGGCGCGCGGCGA
>JBGSLI010000209.1:0-1967 GCA_041740775.1 Alteraurantiacibacter sp.
GCATAGCGGATTGCCAGCCTCGTGCGGAGCCGGCCCCGCATGCCTCGTCCCGGCCCTACATCGCGCTGGGCAATTGCAGCAATTGCTCGCCGCCTTCACGCAGGATGCGCACGTTGAAGCCGCCGCGGCGGCCATCGCGCAGGGGGTAATAGGTGAGGTCGATCTGTTCACCCGGACGCAGCGAGGCGCGTGACCAGCCCGCGCGGCTCAGATGGTTGGGGCTCATCCCCTCGAACGCCCAGCGATTGCCCGCGCCATCGCGCACGTAGATGAAGGTGTGCGGATTGGTCCACACCCAGCGTTCCACCGTCAGCCCTTCCAGCCGTACTTCATTGCCCCAGTCGAACATCGCGGTGGAATGGTGCGCTGATCCGGGGGCCGACAGGCCGACAAGACTCGCGAGCGACAAACCGGCGAGCGACAGGACGGCTATCACTGCACGTTTGCGGATCATGGGTTTTCCTCTCCTTCGCGCAGCCGGGCTGCACAGTCCGTTTGCGTCTTGTCGCAGTCTGCCAGCAAAAGCCGGACAGAATCAACCCGTAGCTTGACTCCGGGCCTCGCAGCGCAGCAGGTTGCAGGCGAACATGGTCGATAATCAAGGGGAGGCAATGGTGCGAAGGACGATGGCAGACTCTGGGCTGATTCTGGCGCTGGCCATGGCGCTGGCTCTGGCGCTGGCAGCACCGGCGGCGGCGCAGGACAGCCCCGGCTCAGGCAACCCCGTTGCAAGCAACCCCGGCGCAAATGCCGCAGAAACCTTCACCCCCGATCGCGCGGGCCAATATGCGCAGGTGATATCCTGGCCCGATTTCACCGGCGTGTGGAATCCCGACTGGTCGATCCTGTTCGGCCGCGACGGGCGGATTCCGGCAACTCCCCAACTCACCCCTCAGGCGCAGGCGGACTATGATGCCTTTCTCGAACGGCAGGCGCGCGATGGGGTGGACCAGTTCCTGCAAATCCACTGCATTCCGCCCGGCCTGCCCGGCATCATGCGCCAGCCCTATCCGATCGAATTCCTCTATTCGCCCGGCCGGGTGACGATCTTTGCCGAAACCTACAGCCAGGCGCGGCGGATCTACATCGATCCCGCGCGCCAATTGCCCGCCGCGCCCGATCCGCTGTTCAACGGCACATCACTGGGTTTCTGGGAGGGCGACATGCTGGTGGTGGATACGGTGGGCTTCAATCCCTTCGTCACCTATCTGGCCGGGATCACGCCTTCGGAAAAAATGCGCGTGCATGAACATCTCTGGCTCGAATCTGATGATCTGCTGTGGCTGGAGACGACTATCACCGATCCCGGCGTGCTGGCCCGCCCGTTTGTTCAGCGGCTGGCCTATCGGCGCCAGAAGGATTGGGAAATCCGCGAATATGTCTGTTCGGAAAACAACCGGCTGGTGGATGGCGAAAGCGGTGCCGATGTCGATCTGGGACTGGACGAGGACGATCCGTTCGGCCCGGCGGTGGAATAGGCGGCAGGCCCCGTAAGTATCCGGGCAAGGATCCGGGCAAGGATCCGGGTAACGATCTGGCAAGCTGTGCGGCGCTAATCTGGCCTGCATGAACGCGCCCACCCCAAAACTCACGCCCAGGCAAACGCCCAGATTCGGCCCGCAGTCCGCGCACCAGCCAGGCCAGACGGGCACCACCGGCAGGCGCTGGGCCGCGCTGGCCGAGGCAGGCAAGGTCGTGGCCATGCTGGCAGGCGTTGTGGGCGAGGAAAACGATCAGGCGGCGCGCAGTTTTCCCGCCTTGATCCGCAACGCCGATTTTCGGCAGCAAAGACTGGCAGACAATGGCTGCGCCGATCTGGCCGCGATCATGGAACCGGGAATTTCCGCGCTGCTGGCAATCCATGCGCGCGGTGCCGATTGCCGCCCCGCCGCGCGCGCGCTGTGGCAGGAATTCACCACCGCGCGCGGCGCGATGCTGGCGCTGCTGCCGCCGAACGGCGAACTGGG
>JBGSLI010000210.1:0-3640 GCA_041740775.1 Alteraurantiacibacter sp.
CGAAACCGATGCGCCCGCAGCTTCGATCACGAAGCCGTTGGCGGCGCCCGTTTCGCCCTTCACCACCAATTGCGCGCCGCTGGCCGTTTGCGCCACATAGGCATCCAGCCCGGTGCCCGATGCGCGGATCCTGGCGGCGACATCGGCCAGCGTATCGGTGGCGGCGATATCGATGGTGGCAGGCGTGCTGGCGGCATCTTCGGCAAAGGCGGTGCCCGCAATGGTGCCGAAGCGGATCGTCAGCTGGCCTTCGCCCGCCAGATCGGTGGCCGCGCCAAAGGCATTGCCCGCCAGCGTCTGCGATGCGGCCAGGCTCTGCACTTCCAGCGTATAGCTGCCCGAAGCGCGACTGCCCGACAGCACCGAGGTCTGCGCAACCGATGGATTGGAGATGGTGGCGCTGGGGGCCAGATCGCCATTGCGGATCCGGTCGCCCAGAGCGCTGGCAAGCTGGGTGAGCTGGCTGCGCAATGTGGAGGCGGCGGAAATCTTCGCTTCCAGCACTTCGCTGCGCGATTCGAGCTGACCGATTTGCGGCAGGAAGCGCGCGTCGGCGAGTTCTTGGGCCAGACGGGTCATGTCGATCCCGCTGCCGCCGCCAAGCGTGCTGATGATGGTGGAGGTGGTGCTGGTTTCCATGCCTGCAAGAACGGCGGTCCCCGGCGGTATTTAAGCGGCTTTCGGCTGCCCTTCGGCATCGAATTGCAGTTCCACCGGAACGTTTATCTGTGGCATCGGCGGGCTTTCGCCGCGTTTCAGCGCCATCACGAAGGCCAGCACGCTGGCGATCGCGCCATAGAGTTCGGCGCGCACCACCTGATTTTCACGCGTGGTGAAATAGACAGAGCGCGCCAGCGCCGGATATTCCAGCCGGGGCACGCCGTATTCGGCGGCCAGTTCGCGCATCGCCAGTGCCTTTTCCCCGCGCCCCTTGGCCAGCACATAGGGGGCCGGCGCCACCGCCGGATCATAGGCCATCGCCACCGAGAAATGCGATGGATTGGTGAGCACGAATTGCGCCTGTTTGACCGATTTTGCCACCCCGCCGCGCGCCATGTCACGCTGGCGCTGGCGGATCGCCGCCTTCTTTTCGGGCGCGCCTTCGGTCTGCTTGTGTTCGTCGCGCATTTCCTGGCTGGTCATCTTCAATTGCGACAGGCGGCGGACATACTGGATCGGCCAGTCGATCACTGCGATCACCACCAGCCCGGCAGACAGCAGCATAAGCAGCGTGGCCATGGCATCCCAGGCGGCGGACAATTGCCCGGTCAGTTCGCCCCGGCCGAGCGAGAGCACCCACAGCAGATTGTCGCGCCCCCAATACCATGCGATTGCCCCAAGCAGCGCCAGCTTGGCGAGGCTCTTGCCCAGTTCGATCAGCCCCTGCACGCCGAACATCCGCTGCAATCCGGTGAGCGGGTTGAGCTTGTTCGGCTTGGGCACCAGATTGCCCGCCACCCAGCGCCCTTCGCCCAGCAGCAATTGCGCCGCCATTGTTGCCGCCACCACCAGCAGGCCCAGCGTCAGCAGCACCGGCACGATATCGAGCAGCGTATCGCGCAGCATCTGGCCGGGGCGGAAATCGGCGATGGTATCGTGATCGAAGGCCAGCGCGGCGGCGGCGTTTTCTTCCAGCGCGGAGAGCAGCCACGGCCCCGCCAGCTTCAGCCACACCGCCCCCATCAATACCGAAACCGCGGTCGCCACTTCTTTCGAACGCAGGACATTGCCTTCCTTGGCCGCGTCATCCTTGCGTTTCTGCGTGGGGGCGAAGGTCTTTTCGCCCGAAGGCTGCTCGCTCATGGCGCACCCGATCCGCCCGGCCGGGCGATCATGCCGACCTGTTCGATCGCGGTCTGGGCAAGGGTGGTGAATTGTTCGCCGAGCAGCGGGGTGGAAGCGATCAGCGCCACCAGCCCGGCCAGCACGCCTGCGGGCAGGCCCAGCGCAAACAGATTGAGCGAGGGGGCCGAACGGCTGATCACGCCGGTGACCATCTGCACCAGCAGCAGCACCAGCGTTACCGGAAGCGCAATAGCGAGCGCGGTGGTAAAGGCCTGCGCGGCAAAGCTGGCCACCAGCCACCCTTGCGCGCCCGCATCCCAATCGCCGCCCGGTGGAAACAGCACATAGCTTTCCAGCACCAGCCGCAGCCACAGCAGATGGCCGCCGATGGCAAGGAAGATCAGCGTCAGCATGATCCCCAGCATCTGCCCCACCGCACCCGACTGGCTGCCGCTGGAGGGATCGACCGAAGTGGCAATCGCCATGCCCATGCCACCGGCGATCTGTTCGCCCGCGATCGAAGGGATGGCAAAGGCCAGTTGCAGCACGAAGCCCAGCGCAAAGCCGATCACCGCTTCACCCACCAGCGCCACGAATGTTTCGATCGCCAGCATGTCTTCGGGCACGGTAATCGGGATCCAGTTGAGCACGAATATTGCCATTGCCGCGGCAAAGATGGTGCGCACCTGTGCGGGCACCGCGCGGATGCCGAACAATGGCGCGGCGATCAGCGCAGCGCCCACGCGCACCATCGCAAACAGCAGCGCCCAGGGATATTGTTCGATCCCCGCAATGCCCAGATCGAGCAGGTTCACTGGCCCGAAATGCCTGCGATGCGGGCGAATATCTCCTGCGCGAAATCGCCGATGATGCCGATCATGCCCGCCCCGAACAGCACCAGCACAGCGGCGGTAACGGCCAGCTTGGGCACGAAGGTCAGCGTCTGTTCGTTGACCGATGTGGCGGCCTGGATCACCCCCACAACCAGCCCAACCACCAGCGATGCGATCAGTATCGGCGCGGCCACCAGCGTGGTCACCCACAGCATCCGGTCGGCCAGCGCCAGCAATGATGCATTGTCTTCCATCTGCCCTCTCCTGCTAACCGAAGCTCATCGCCAGCGATCCCATCAGCAGCACCCAGCCATCCACCAGCACGAACAGGAGCAGCTTGAACGGCAGCGATATGATGGTGGGTGACAGCATCATCATGCCGAGCGACATCAGCACGCTGGCCACCACCAGATCGATGACGAGGAAGGGCAGGAACAGCATGAAGCCGATCTGGAAGGCGGTTTTCAGTTCGCTGGTGACAAAGGCGGGCAGCAGGATCGAAAAGGGCACTTGCGCGGGTTCGGCAAAGCCCTGTTGCCCGGCCAGATCGGCAAACATCGCCAGATCGGATTCGCGCGTCTGGCGGATCATGAAGGCGTGGAAGGCGTCTCCGGCATGGGCGATTGCGGCATCGGCCTCGATCGTGCCCTGCGCATAGGGTTCGATCGCCTGCGTGTTCACCACTTCCAGCGTAGGGGCCATGATGAACAGCGAGAGGAACAGCGACAGGCCGATCAGCACCTGATTGGGCGGCGATTGCTGCAGGCCCAGCGCTTGGCGCAAGATGGCGAGCACGATGATGATGCGGGTGAAACTCGTCATCATCAGCACCAGCGCGGGCAGCACGGTGAGCAGGCCCATCAGCAGCAGCAATTGCAGCGAGAAGGCCAATGGCGCGCCGTCGGGGCCGTTCGCCCCGTCAAGCGCGCGTTCGAGCGCCCCGCCGATTCCTGCCGGTTCGGGCATCACCGGAATGGCGGTGGCGGCGGCATGGGCCAGATCGGGCACCAGCAGCGCGGCCA
>JBGSLI010000211.1:0-12301 GCA_041740775.1 Alteraurantiacibacter sp.
GTCAGCACCGGCACCCCGCCGCCTGTCCCTGCGCCAAGCCCAACCGGTGTGCCGCAACCCGGCCTCAACACCATCGCGGCGCAAGGCGGCCGGCGGTTCGGCAGCGCGATTGCTTCGACCCCCGGCAATACCGCCGCCGGATCGATCCAGAACGCCGCCTATACCGCAATCATCAAAGGCGAATGCGGGATTGTCGTTCCCGAAAACGAGATGAAGTGGCAGGCGCTGCGGCCCAATCCGACCACCTATGATTTCGACCGGATGGACGCGATTGTCCGCTGGGCACAGGAAAACGCCATCGCCGTGCGCGGCCACACCTTGCTGTGGCACCGCCCGCAATGGTTCCCGAACTGGCTCAACACCTATGATTACGGCGCCAACCCGGTGCGCGAGGCCGAACGTCTGCTGACCGAGCACATCCGCACGGTCACGCAGCGGTACAAGGGCGTCATCACCAGCTACGACGTGGTCAACGAAGCAATCGACCATGAGTCCAATGCAACGATCGAAACCAGCATGAGCCGCGCGATGGGCAGCCCGGAAGCCGTGCTCGATCTCGCATTCCACACCGCGCGCGACGAACTGCCGGACGCGCAGCTGGTGTATAATGATTACATGAGCTGGGAACCGCAGCATCAGCGCCACGTCGCCGATGTGCTGCGCCTGCTCGAAGGGTTCCGCAACCGCGGCACCCCGGTCGATGCGCTCGGCATCCAGTCGCACATCGAGATGTTTTCGATCGATCCCGCCACCGGCGTCGGCCCGTTTGCCGAACGCGAATGGCGCAGCTTTCTTGATGAAGTCACCGGCATGGGTTACCGCCTGCTGGTCACCGAATTCGACGTCAAGGACAAGGCGCTGCCCGGCAACATCGCGCAGCGCGACGAAAAGGTCGCCGATTTCGCGCGGCGCTATTTCGATCTGATGTTCGATTACGCCGATCACCTCGACGATGTGCTGGCCTGGGGCATGGTTGACCGGTTCAACTGGCTGCAAGGCTTTGCGCCGGCCAAGCGCACCGATGGGCTGGAAGTGCGCGGCACGCCTTACGATTCGCAATACCGGGCCAAGCCGCTGCGCAGCGCGCTGGCCAATGTCATGAGCGCTGCTGGCTGATCCTCTCTCCACAGCGTCACCTGCGGGCCCGGGGTAACTCCCGGGCCTTTTTTTTTGGCGATTATATACCTTGCAAACACGGCGCGCTGATGGCATAGGATTCTAACAAGGAGTTCAATGCAATGTCTGCCCTTTCCCGCCCCGAGTTTCATAGCGAAGAAGCCGCTTTTGCTCACCTTGAAAAGATCATCTGGGCGGGTGAGCCTGTTTGTCCGCACTGTGGCGGTGTGGATCGCATCACCAAGGTGAAGGCCAATCCGGCCAAGCGCATCCGCGAAGGTTTGTGGCGCTGTGGCGACTGCAAGAAGCAGTTCACGGTCAAGATTGGCACGGTATTCGAGCATATGCGCCTGCCGCTCCACAAGGCCATGCAGGCAGTTTATCTCGTCACGAGCAGCAAGAAGGGCATCAGCGCGCACCAACTCCACCGGACGCTCGAGATCACCTACAAGAGCGCGTGGTTTCTACTTCACCGCATCCGTGAGGCGATGCGCGATGACAGCGCCCTACCCCCGATGGGCGGCAACGGCGGCGTTGTTGAAGTGGACGAAACTTTCATTGGCAAGCTGAAGGGCGTCGAGAAGAAGCGCGCGTTCCACCACAAGATGAAGGTGCTGGCGCTGGTGGACCGTGACAGCGGCAAGGCTCGCACCATGGTGATCGACAACGTGAAGGCCGAAACGCTCATGCCGCTGGTAATCGCCAACGTTGCCCGCGAAGCCCGCGTGATGACAGACGAGCACAGTGGCTATCGCGATGCTGGCAAGTGGTTTGCCGCTCACGGCACTACCAGCCACGGCAAGGGCGAGTATGTAAACCTTGAGGATCGCAGCATCCACAGCAACACCGTGGAGGGCTATTTCAGCATCTTCAAGCGCGGCATGAAGGGCGTTTACCAGCATTGCGGCGAACAGCACCTGCATCGCTATCTGTCCGAGTTCGAGTTTCGCTACAACAATCGTGCGGCGCTCGGCTGTAACGATGCTGACCGCGCCAACTCGGCGCTCGCTGGCATTGTCGGCAAGAGGCTGACCTACGCTATACCTGACGTCCACGCCGAAGGCTGACGGGCGACAGGCGGGCCGCAATAGGTCGCGTTGGCGCACAAAGCCGCATCGCCGGTCAAAGGCCTAGCCGATCATGCCGAGCCGATCATGCCGAGCCGATCATGCCTAGCCGATCATGCCTAGCGATACTGCGGCCGATAGAAAAGTCGGTCCCGGACTTCGTTCGGCATTTTCAATCCCTTCGATGCGACCAGTAGTTCCGTGCCAACGCGCTTGGTCTGCACCGAATAGTTCACATCGAAACTGAATTGACGCCTCGCTTTATAGAGGTGGGAAATTTCAGGGGTGTTGTCGTAGGTAAGAATCCAAGGTCGATCCAATCCTAGGACCGCTTGGCTTACGGCCGCATGATCCTCGGGGTCGTAGAAGCTGGTGTAGAGACTTGATCCCTTGTTGAAGTAGGGCGGATCAATGCAGAAGAGCGCCCGCGACGGAAGGCTCCGATCAAGAAGGTTCATAAAGTCGAGCGCATCGAGCCGGCGCAGGTGAATGCGTGACCTGTATTTGGCAATTCGCCTGATGCGACGAACCAGCTCCTCACGATTGAAACGGCAATCAATCTTGTAGGCACCTTGCTGCTCAAGTCCCCCAATTACGCCAGCGCCCTTCACGATGCCCGACCGGTTGGTTCGATTGAGGAAAAACATGCTAAAGCCGACGGCCAAATCGTCGAAGTCCTGTGAATTGAGATAAATGCGCCGCTGCTCGTGCCACCGCTCAATATCGACGGGTGTGTTCCAGATTAGCTCTTCAAGGGCTTCGGTCTGATTGAGCACAGCGTCCCAGAAGGCCCAAACGGAGCGATCAACATCGTTCAGGTGAATGTCGCTCACGTGTCCGCCAAATAGCAGGCTAAGGGCTAACCCCGCTCCGCCCGCGTAAGGCTCGGCGTAGTGTCCGCGCTCCAACTTATTGAGCCGCAGCACGCTCGCAGTGAGGTCATACAGGCAGGTCTTGCCGCCAGGATAGCGAAGAGGTGAGTTTGATCGGGCCATGACCATATAACGCCCGCCGCCCGTTCGGCCACAAGAAAATTATGTTCTCGTGGCGGCGATCTCTTCAAGACACTTCAGGATCAAATCCTTCAATGTATCCATGTCATTAGCCAATTGCTCACCGTTGAAATGGGAGGCAACGCCGTCGTGTTTGGTAACATCACCTGAAGTTGCAACGCGACCGAGTGCGTCGGTCATTGCCTTCGAATCCTTTCCTGTCGGCAAGCCATATTTGGCTCGGCGATCTTTGCTGAAAAACGACGGAAAGTCGGTGCCCTCTTTGCGCCCTGCGAGCGAAGATAATGATTCCATGAACGCCCAAGCGCCAACCGTTACCAGCGGGGCGTGTGGATTGAGGGGGACGATGGTGATCGAGTGATAAAGGTTGGTCAGCTTTTGGCTGTCGAGCGCCTTCAGGGCGTCCATGATCTCATGCTCATGGGCAAGCGTGGCCCGCTGCTTGACCTTGGTGCGCCGCCGCGTCGGCTTCTTGCCCTTTCCGGGGGCGTCGAGAAGTTTGGGATCGACCTTGCCAGCGCCGGTCACAGCAACTGCTGCCAGCTCTCGTCCATACGCCTTGAATGTCTCGGCCCCTTTCGCTCGGCTGTTTACATGGCCGCTGGCCAAGTCGCCGAGAAATTTGCCTAGCAAGACGTCGAAGTCGCCTTCTGGTTTCGTGAGTTTGATATTGTCCAAATCGCTCGCATCAATGCCCAAGCCCGCCTGAACCGGTGCCTTGGTCACATAGCGGGTGACTGTCGTGAGCGTGCCCTTTCGCTCTTCCGCTCTTCCGCCGATAACAGGCCTTTGCGCTCAGCGTAATCGAGCAACTTGAGGGCCAGCTTATCCTTATCGCTCCCGCTATGGCGCGCGGATTGATCGGCACTCCATTTCCGCCGACCGATCCCGCCTTGCTCGCCGTCATGGATACGGGTGAGCCAAAGATCGACCGCAGGGCGGTCATCAAAAAGGACGCAGGGCACCGGGCCAATACCCGGCCAACCCTCGGCCGCTTGGCGAAACCCATTCCGCAATTTTGCTGGCGCTAGATCTGGGTCGTGAAGGAGCTTCAGCGCACAAATGCGGCGGTTGCCCTCTGCGACGATGTAGGTCGAAGCGTCATCCTCTGCATCATCATCAGGCAGAAGCGCGAACTGTTCGATGGGATTAAGTCCGTTCTTTGCAATATCGCGAGCGAGCGAGAGAATGCTCTCATGCTGGCAGAGGTAGTCAATCACCTCATCTTGCGACTGATACGGTTTGTGACGTGGGTTTGCTTGGTCAAGGAAGATGCGATCCACCTCAACATCTAGACGTGCGACCATTTCCTGCCCCGCTTTCCCCCACAGCATGAATGCTGTATCGGTCGAAATCACCACATCGCTTGCCGGGAGTCAATTTCTTGCCAGATTCCAAGCCTCAATCCGAAAAATTCAAAGACCTTGCCCGCGAACTTGGAGCGGACGAGGACGAGGCCCGATGGGATGAGCGGCTAAAAAAGGTCGCGAAGGGCAAGCCGGAGCCGGAGAAGCCTCAGTGAACATCGATCCTACCTTATGGGTTGCGCTGGCAATCGTCGGTGTCGGTCTGGGCATCACCTTTGCGCTGGATCGAATTGTGAAACTCCTAGAGCGCATTGCTAACGCATTGGACCAACGCCGCTAGGCGTGTTTGCAAAAGATACAATCGCCTTTTTTTTGCGCCTGCTGTCCGACCGGAATCGCCAGATGTGCCAGCACAAAAAAGGCCCCCCGGCGCGAACCGGAGGGCCATTCACCCTGGGGGGCTTATCGAAGGGTCAGAAATTGGCGCGCAGAATGAACGAGAAGCGCCGGTCGTTCATGAAGAACGAACGCGGGGCCAGATCATCCGGATCGCCGGTGAAGGCCTGCGTTGTGCGGGTGACTTCGTTGAGCAGGTTCACCCCTTGCACCCCGACGCGAATATCGTCGGTGATGTTGAAGAATGCCGAGGCATCGAGCTGCCCGGTCGACTCGTTGAAGATCGAGTAGAACGGGAAGATCACGTCCGCCGGGGTGAGCAGGAACCGCGAGCGCCAGTTATAGGCGGCGCGCAGCGAAATCGGGCCCTTTTCGTAGAACACCGTCGCGTTGACGTTGTGCTTCGACAATTGCTCCAGCGGCAGATTCCCCGGCGGGATGGTGGATTCAGGGACAGGCGCGCCTGTATTGAGGAAGCTGTTGGGCAGGCCCTTGCTCTCAATGTAGGTGTAGTTACCCGTCACCCCTAACCCGTCGAGCGGCTTGGGCAGGAAATCAAAGGTCTGCTGATAGGCCACCTCGAAGCCCTTGATCGTGCCTTTTTCGTCAAAGTTGGCAGGCCCGCGCACCAGGACATTCTCGGTAATACCGTTGCTGGTGATCGCGCGACTGGTGACGCTCTGGAAGAAGAAGTCCTTGATGTCCTTGTAGAAGGCATTGAACGTCAGCGAACCGACCGTGTCAAAGTACCATTCCACGCTGGCATCGAACTGCCATGCAGTGGCCGGGCGAAGGAAGGGGTTGCCCGCTGTCGCCGTCACCGCGCCGCTGGGGTCCAGACCCATGTTGAGGAAGTTGCGAATATTCGCGTTGTCGGGCCGGGTCAGCACCTTTGATCCGGCAAACCTGATTATCAGATCCTCACTGATCCCGAGCTTGATGTTCAGGCTCGGCAGGAAAAAGTCGTAATTGACATCGGCCGCATCACGCACGGTCGCTCCGGCACCAGCAAAGGCTTGCAAGTCGGCATAACCTTGCGCACCGCGGTTGCAGACGCCGCCGGGACGGGTCGGCACGGTGCCGGGAGGGGCACCAACGGGAACCCCGAGAGCGCAGCGCACATCGAACGGCTGGGCAATATTCAGCGCCTGCTGGCTTGGCACACCCAGCGAACCTTCAGACCGGATGCGGGTGTCGACGTAACGCAAGCCGATATTGCCGGACAGGCGGATAGATCCCAGCAGATCATCGCTGCCGAACTCCAGCTGCGCATAGGCAGCCGAATCGCGCTGCGAAATCGGCTGGATGTCTTCAGGCAGGTAGGGCGTCCCGGCGATGGCACCTTGCCGTCCGGCAAGCGGCACCCAGTTCGGGTTGGCACCAAATGTACGCGCGATATCCTGGATCGACTGGAAGTCGGCGACCGCGCCTTCATAATCCCCGATCAGATCACCGGCGTAGTAGAACGCTCCCGGCGGGCCATTGGTATCCCCGCGGAAGAAGTTGGGGAATTCGTACCGCTCGGACAGGCCAGCCGGTGTATCGGCGAAGTTGACCGGACGCGAACCCGTCCAAACTTCGCTCAGCGCGCCCCAGTTGTAGGTGGTGTAGCGCACCGTCTGATCGCGGTCCTGATAGCGCGCGCCGAACTTGGCACGGCGCAGGAACGCATCGTCGGCGAATTCATAGGTAACGTCGCCCTGAAACGCGAACTGATCGCCTTCGGAATCTTCGATGTGATCCATCGCCGCGCGCCAGAACTGGAAGCGCGGATCGTTGAAATATTGTTCTTCGGTGGCGTTGGCGAGATCCGGGCTCGGCGCCGACCAAGTGTAGCCCAGAAACTGCGGCTTGTGCGGCGTGATAACCGGCAGACCGCCGCTGATATCCAGCTCCTGATCGGCAAAGGACGAACCGAACACGCTGAAATCGAGGTTTTGCTTGCGCGAGGTCGCATATTGCGCGTCGAGCTCGATCGTCAGACGATCGGTCAGCTCGGTACGCATATTGAGCGAGTAATCCTCGTTCTTGATCCGGTCATCGACCTGACGACGTGCGAGCGATTGCTGCAACCCGCCAATCGGCACGTAGGGCGAACCGCCACCCGGATTGGGGTCAAAGTTGTTGACCGCCCCGCGCCAGCCATTGTTGGTGTTGACGATGTAGCCCGACTGGAACAGCCCGGCATCATTGTACACGAAGTCGGTGAACCCGCCGACCGGGCACTGCGCGCGCGAGGTCGGATCGCCCAGCGTGCCATCGGGATTGACCCGGTTCGGCCCGTTGGCGTTCTGCTGACAGCCGATCGGGTTGGTGGTGTATTCCGACAGGTCGGGCGCGGTTTCAAAGGTGTATTCGCCCCACTTGTTGGTCGAGGACGAACGGATGAATTCCGCCGTGATCACGGTCTTTTCATCGATCGATTCGAACTGCGCCGATGCCGCAAAGCCATTGCGTTCGCGATCGAATTCCTGGGTGCGGAACTGCCCGCCGACCGGCGCGATGCGCGAAGCGGCGAAATCGGCAAATCCATCAGCGCCGGCTGCACCGACGACGCCGCAGGCCGACCCGCCCGGCGGCAGGTTGAAATTGTCGGTCGAACCCGGCAGCGGATTGCGGCACACCTGCGTTCCGCCGGCATTGGCGGCGTCGACGAGTGTGCCATCGCGCGTCTGGTAGTTGGCAATCTGCAAACCATCGGCGCGGCTTTTGATGCGCGAATAGGAACCGCTGACCAGCAGGCCGAACCGGCCCTTGTCGGTTTCCCAGGTGTTGCTGATCAGGCCCGAGAACGTCGGCGTCCATTCCTTGCGGAAATCGCCATAGTTCGCCTCTGCGCTCAGCGCGACTTTGAAGCCGTTGTTGTCGAACGGCTTGCGGGTGTTGAGGTTGACTGTCCCGGCAAGCCCGCCTTCGATGGTTTCGGCGGTGGCGTTCTTGCTGATGATCACCGAACCGAGCAATTCGGCCGGAACGTCGGCGAAGTTGAGCGCCTGCCCGCCGACACCTGCCGCAAAGGCGGTGCGGCCATTGAATTCGGAGCGCACGAAGGTGAGACCGCGCACGGCGACACCCGAACCTTCGACCGAAAAGTGGTCGGGATCGTTGGACCCGGCAAAGCGGTTGATCGACACGCCGGGGACGCGTTGCAGCGCTTCGGTGACTGAACGATCAGGCAGCGCGCCGATGTCTTGCGCGGTGATGGCGTCGACGATGGTATCGGCATCGCGCTTGATATTCTGCGCATTGGCGAGCGAGCGCCGGAAGCCGGTGACCAGAATTTCGTCTGCGGGGACAGGGGCCTGTTCGGCTGCGGGAGCATCATCCTGCGGAGCTTCGTCCTGCGCGTAGGCGCCGGTTGCGCAAATGGCGCTGCCGACGACCAGTGCCGATGCACCGGTGCGCAAGGCATTTTTGTACCACGAATCGCTGTGCCCACTCCGAACACCGCGATCCCGCATTGGATAATGCATCAGATCCCTCCCCATGTTAGCGCTATCATTTATTGCTAGATAGCTTGCCCTTGTGGGAGCATGGCTTATCGAGGGCCGACGCGCTTGACAATGGGGTGTCACAATTTTTGCTGGGCAAGTGTGGCAAATTGCCAACAATGCCGCAGCACGATAAGGTCGGGGCAGGATGTCAGAACCAAATGGTATCGGTAACGCGAGCCGCCTCGCACGGGTGGTCATCGTCGGCGGCGGCACGGCGGGATGGATGGCGGCAGCGGCGTTGTCGCGTTATTTCAACGATGGACGCCGCACTGTCACGCTGATCGAATCCGACGCCATCGGCACGGTCGGCGTGGGCGAAGCGACCATCCCGGCGCTGCGCAATTTCAACGCCATGCTCGACATTCCCGAAGCCGAATTCCTGCGCGAGACGCGCGGCACCTGCAAACTCGGGATCGAATTCGTCAATTGGGGGCAGGTCGGCGACCGCTATTTCCACCCGTTCGGCAACTTCGGACAGGATTTGCACGGCATATCCTTCCACCACCTGTTCCTGCGTGAGCGCGCACGCTGCGGCGGGGCAGAGGACATCGGTCAATATTCGATGAGCACCATGGCCGCCCGCGCCCGACATTTTGCGCGCCCTGCGCCCGGCGCGCAGACAGTGGTCAATCAGATCGCCTATGCCTACCATTTCGATGCGGGGCTTTACGCCGCGTACCTGCGCCGCATGGCCGAACGACAGGGCACGGTGCGGATCGAAGGCAAGATCACGCAGGTCGCTCTCGACGGCGAAACCGGCGATGTGACCAGCGTCACGCTTGACAGTGGCGCCGCAATTGCGGGCGATCTGTTCATCGATTGCTCGGGCTTTCGCGGGCTGTTGATCGAAGAAGCATTGGAAACCGGGTACGAGGATTGGAGCCATTGGCTGCCGATGGACCGCGCGCTCGCCGTGCCGAGCGTCAGCCCCGGCCCGCCCGATCCCTTCACCCGATCCACCGCGCACGCCGCCGGGTGGCAGTGGCGGATCCCGCTCCAGCACCGCACCGGCAACGGGCATGTGTTCTCCAGCGCCTTCATGGACGAGGATACCGCGCAGGGCATCCTGCTCGCCAATCTCGAAACCGCACCGCTGAGCGAACCGCGCCCCTTGCGCTTCCTTACCGGGATGCGGCGCAAGGCTTGGAACCACAATGTCGTCGCGCTCGGCCTGTCATCGGGCTTTATCGAACCGCTCGAATCGACCAGCATTCACCTGATCCAGAACGGCATCGCCCGCCTGTTTGCGCTGTTCCCCGACAACCCAATCAGCCCGATTGAGCGCGACGAATATAACCGCGGGATGCGCGATATATTCGAGGATGTGCGCGACTTCATCATCCTCCATTACAAGGCAACCCAGCGCGAGGATTCGGAGTTCTGGCGCTACGTCAAGAACATGAATGTGCCCGATAACCTCGCCCGCAAGATCGCGCTGTGGCAGCGCCATGGGCGGATATTCCGCGAGAATGCCGAGCTGTTTTCCGAGCCGAGCTGGATCGCGGTGATGCTGGGACAGAACGTCTGGCCCGCCGGGTACGATCCGATTGCCGACACGCTCGACGAACACAAGGTTGCCGCCGCAATGGCGCAAATGCGCGTCAACTATGCCGAGATTGCCGCGAAATTGCCGGGGCACGAGGAATTCCTGCGGCAGTCGGGCAGCTGGAATCTGCAAGCGGCTGTTGGTCAGCAGGCGCAGGCGTTGAGCGCATGAGTGTCCCTGCTCCCGTCACCAGGATCGTGATTGTCGGCGGCGGCACGGCCGGATGGATGACAGCGGCGGCGCTCACCCGCGTGCTTGGCGACCTGCCCGGATTGTCGGTGACGCTGATTGAAAGCGAGGCTATCGGCACCGTCGGCGTGGGCGAAGCGACGATCCCGCAGATCATCGGCTTCAACCGCCTGCTCGGATTGGACGAAGCGCAGTTCATGCGCGAAACCCGCGCGACCTACAAACTCGGGATCGAATTCGTCGATTGGCTGCGACCGGGCCATGCCTACGTCCACCCGTTCGGCAGCTTCGGAATCGATATGCTGGGCATCGAGTTCCAGCATTTCTGGCTGCGCGGGCAGCAGGTGGGAGAAACCGCGCGGATCGATGATTATTCGATCGCGGCGGTCGCGGGAAAATCGGGCAAGTTCGCCTGGCCGCGCACCGACAACCCCAAATCACCGCTGTCGAAACTGTCCTATGCCTTCCAGTTCGATGCGGGCCGCTATGCCAAGTTCCTGCGCGGCTTTGCGGAAGGCAACGGCGCGACTCGCGTTGAAGGCCGCATCACGCAAGTCCGGCAGGATGGCGAGAGCGGCTTCGTCACCGCCGTCGCGCTCGAAGACGGGCGCGAGATTGCGGGTGAGTTGTTCATCGATTGCTCGGGCTTCCGCTCGCTGCTGCTCGGGCAGACGCTGGGGGTGCCGTTCACCGATTGGAGCAAGTGGCTGCCGTGCGATTCTGCGGTGGCGGTGCCATGCGAGCTTGGCGGGCGCTCCGAACCACTGACCCGCTCCACCGCGCGCACGGCAGGCTGGCAATGGCGCATCCCGCTGCAACACCGGATCGGCAACGGCCACGTGTTCTCGTCTGCGCATATGGACCGCGGCGCGGCGACCGATTTGCTGCTCGCCAATCTGGATGGCAAGCCGCTGGCCGATCCCAATCAGCTCGCTTTCACCGCCGGGCATCGCGCAAAGGTGTGGGACAAGAACGTGGTGGCGTTCGGCCTCGCCGCAGGGTTCCTCGAACCGCTGGAATCGACCTCGATCCATCTGGTGCAATCGGGCATCGCGCGGCTGCTGGCGCTGTTTCCCGACACCGGGTTCAGCGCCGTCGAGCGCGACCGCTTCAACGCCGAAACGCAGCGCGAATACCTCAATATCCGTGACTTCCTCGTGCTGCATTACCGCGCGAGCGAGCGCGATGATTCCGAATTCTGGCGTTACTGCCGCAACCTCGAAGCGCCCGACGGACTGGCCGAAAAGATCGACATGTTCCGATCATCAGGCCGGATTTTCCGTGAGAATAACGAGCTTTTCACCGAGGACAGCTGGCTGTCGGTGATGCTGAGCCAAGGTATCTGCCCGCAGGCCCATCATCCTGCGGCGCATATGCTGGATGATGCCGAAACCCGAACCCGGCTTGCGCATATCCGCGACGTGATCCGCCAAGCGGCCGATCAGATGCCGACGCAGGCCGAATTTCTGCGGCAAAGCGGCGGCGCGATTGCGGCGGCGGAATATCTCATCGCATGACGGCGCTGCCCGCGCCTGCGCCGATTGCCGAGGTCACCGCCCCGCTCTCCAGCGAAGCTTTCGATGCCCTGCGCGCTGAAACGTTTCCGGTGGTGTTGCGCGGATTGGCGGCCGATTGGCCAGCGGTCGCCGCCGCGCGCATGGGCGATCAGGCCATTGCCGCATACCTCTGCCGCGAACCGGCGAGCCGCCCGGTCGGCGCGATTGCCGCTGCGCCTTCGGAATGTGGGCGGTTTTTCTACACCGATGACCTCACCCGGCTGAATTTCGTGCGCGGCAATGGCCAGTTGGCGACGTTCCTGCACGATTTGTTGAGCGCTGCTGCGATGCCCAATCCGCCCGCGATGGCGGTGCAATCGGAAGACATCGCCAGCCTGCTGCCCGCTTTCGCGCGTGACAACCGGCTTGATATCCTTGCTCACGTTGCCCCCCGCATCTGGATCGGCAACCGCATCAGCGTGGCGACGCATTACGATGCCAAGGAAAATGTCGCCTGCTGCGTCGCGGGGCGGCGGCGGTTCACGCTCTATCCGCCCGATCAGATTGCGGGCCTGTACCCCGGCCCGTTCGAACTGACCCCGGCAGGCACCCCGGTCAGCATGGTCGATCCCGCCGCGCCCGACCTCGTCCGCTACCCGCGCTATGCCGAGGCCGCA
>JBGSLI010000212.1:0-2001 GCA_041740775.1 Alteraurantiacibacter sp.
GGAGCCTGTCAGCACTCATTTCTCGCCAGAGCAATTTCTTCGGCAATCACTCGCAAAACCCCTTCGGTATTCCCCAGCACCTCGTTGTTCCAGAATCGGATCACGCGGTAGCCGAAGGCTTCGATAACCCGCGTCCGCCCCGCATCGGTAGTGCTCGTTGCGTGCTGCCCGCCGTCGAGCTCGATGGCGAGGCGCAGGCGGCGGCAGGCGAAGTCGGCGATGAAACCGCCGATGGGGAATTGCCGGGTGAACTTTGCCCCCTCGAACCGGCTCGCGCGCAGGTGCGACCACAGGCGTTTTTCGGCTTCGGTCGGATCGTTGCGAAGTTGCCGCGCCATGCTGGTCAAACGCTTTCTTGCCAACGCCGTAATCCCATCCCCAACCCCTTCCCTCAAGGGAAGGGGCTATCAGTAGCGAAAACGAGCTAAATGCCAAAAAGAACCGACATCTCCTCCATCCTCGTCATCGGCGCCGGTCCCATCATCATCGGGCAGGCGTGCGAGTTCGATTATTCGGGCACGCAGGCGATCAAGGCGCTGCGCGAGGACGGCTATCGGGTGATCCTCGTCAATTCCAATCCCGCCACCATCATGACCGATCCGGACATGGCGGATGCCACCTATGTCGAGCCGATCACCCCCGATATCGTCGCCAAGATCATCGCGAAGGAACGCCCCGATGCACTGCTGCCGACGATGGGCGGGCAGACCGCATTGAACTGCGCGTTGAAGCTCGAAGAAATGGGCGTGCTGAAGCAATATGGCGTGGAGATGATCGGGGCGAAGGCCGATGCCATCGACAAGGCCGAAAACCGCCAGCGGTTCCGCGAGGCGATGGACAGGATCGGGCTGGAAAGCGCGCGCAGCGGGGTTGCGCATTCGATGGACGAGGCCTTCGCCATCCTCGAACGCACCGGCCTGCCGTCGATCATCCGCCCCAGCTTCACCATGGGTGGCACCGGCGGCGGCATCGCCTACAACAAGGCCGAATTCGAGAAGATCGTGAAGAGCGGCCTCGACGCCAGCCCCACCACCGAAGTGCTGATCGAGGAAAGCCTGCTGGGGTGGAAGGAATATGAGATGGAAGTGGTCCGCGACCGTGCGGACAATGCCATCATCGTCTGTTCGATCGAAAATGTCGATCCGATGGGGGTCCACACCGGGGATTCTATCACCGTTGCCCCGGCGTTGACGCTGACGGACAAGGAATACCAGATCATGCGCAACGCCAGCATCGCCTGCTTGCGCGAAATCGGCGTGGAAACAGGGGGTTCGAACGTGCAGTTCGCGGTCAATCCGAAGGATGGCCGGCTGATCGTGATCGAGATGAACCCGCGCGTTTCGCGCTCCTCCGCGCTGGCTTCCAAAGCCACCGGCTTTCCCATCGCCCGCGTCGCCGCAAAGCTGGCGGTAGGATACACGCTGGATGAAATCACCAACGAGATCACCGGCGCAACCCCGGCCAGTTTTGAGCCGACCATCGATTACGTCGTCACCAAGATCCCGCGCTTTGCGTTCGAGAAGTTCAAGGGCGCGGACAATCTGCTGTCCACCGCGATGAAATCGGTGGGCGAGGTGATGGCGATCGGTCGCAACTTCAAGGAGAGCCTGCAAAAGGCGCTGCGCGGGCTGGAAACCGGGCTGGACGGGTTCAATCGCGTGCCCGCGCTGGAAGGCGCAAACCGCGAGATCATCACCGCCGCGCTGAGCCGTGCCACGCCCGACCGCTTGTTGCAGGTGGGCCAGGCCTTCCGCGAAGGCTTTACCGTGGAGGAAGTGCAGGCGATCACCCATTATGATCCGTGGTTCCTGCGCCAGATCGAGGAGATCATCCATGAAGAGGCGATGATCGGGCAGGAGGGCCTGCCCAACAACGCCGCCGATCTGCGCCGGCTGAAGGCGATGGGTTTTTCGGACAAGCGGCTGGCCACGCTGGCGGTGCGTTCGGTGGGCGTGGCGGGCGGTCTGGGCGAAACGCAGGCCAGGCGCTCGGGCCTGCTCC
>JBGSLI010000213.1:0-2408 GCA_041740775.1 Alteraurantiacibacter sp.
GCCAGCACGCGCGGATCGGCATCACCTACCAGCACCACAACTGCGTTTTCGGGCCGATACCAGCGCTGGTGGAAAGCCTGCACCGCGCCTGCGCTGGCGCCTTGCAGCGTTTCCACTGTGCCGATGGGGCTGCGTTCGGCGAGCCGCTGTCCGGCAAAGAAAGTGGCGGTGGTGGCTTCGGCCACGCGCCTTTGCGCGCCCGCCTGCTCGCGCCGCTCGGAAAGCACGATCGGCACGTCCGCCGCCAGATTTTCCGCCGAGAGCCGGGGCGAAATCACCATCCCGGCAAAGCGCCGCACGCTGTCGTCAAGCGTGGCGCGATTGGCGTTGGGCAGGTTGAGGTTATAGGTGGTTGCAGTCGGGCTGGTGCTGGCGTTGGTATCAAAACCGAAGCTGGCCCCCAGCCGCTGGAAATGCGCGATCGCCTCGCCCGGCCCGAAGGTGGAGGATTCGCGGAACACCATATGTTCGAGCAGATGGGCAAAGCCGCGCTCGCTGTCTTCCTCGTGCAGCGATCCGGCATCGATCCGCACCCGCAGGGATGCCTGGCACGGCGGCACATCGTTCTGCCGCACGGCATAGCGCACGCCATTGGGCATTTCCCCGAATAGCCAGTGCTCATCGATCGGGATATCGGTTCCGCGATAGATCCACGGATCGTCAGGAAGTGCGTATTGCGGCTGATCGGCCTCGGTTGCGCGGATGAGGCAGGCCTGCGCCAGTGCGGGAATCGGGGCGGCCAGCGGGGCGAACAGCGCAAGCGGAAGGAAGGCGCGGGCAAAGCGTGCAAAAATCGACATGGTGCTCCAACTGCTCGGCAATCAATGAAGGTCCGGTGAATAGGCGCGAAGAATTGCTTGCGCCAGTCCACACACTCACCGCGCCCCCAATGCCTTGCCCATCTGCACCCGTGCGCCTACATCGCAGATATGTTCATAGAGACCGAAACCACGCCCAATCCCGCGACGCTCAAATTCCTGCCCGGCAGGCAGGTGATGCCATCGGGCACCCGCGATTTCGCCTCGCCCGAAGATGCGCAGACCAGCCCGCTGGCGCAAACGTTGTTCGATACCGGCGAGGTGACGGGGGTGTTCTTCGGCAGCGATTTCGTTTCCGTCACCGCCGCCACAGGGGTTTCCTGGCCCGAACTGAAGCCGCAGGTGGTGGCCGTTCTGCTCGATCATTTCGTTTCCGAAGCGCCGCTGTTTGCTGGCGGCGATGCCAGCGGCTTTGCGGTTCCCGCCGAAGACGATGCGGGCGATATCGGTGATGATGCGGGAACCGAGGATATCGTGGCGCAGATCAACGAACTGATCGAAACCCGCGTGCGCCCGGCGGTTGCGGGTGATGGCGGCGATATCCGTTACCGCGGTTTCCGCGATGGCGTGGTCTATCTGGCGATGCAGGGTGCCTGTTCGGGTTGCCCCAGCTCCACCGCCACGCTGAAGCACGGGATCGAAGGGCTGCTGAAGCATTACGTGCCCGAAGTGAAGGAAGTGCGCGCGGCCTGACGGGCGGCGTGAACCCTGCCCACATCTGCATATCCCAATTCCCAGCCTGAGAAATATTGCCATGACCCAGCCGCTTTCCGATACCGCGCTCGACCAGCTTTTCCGCACCGCGCGCAGCTACAACGGCTGGCTCGACAAGCCGGTGAGCGAGGCGCAGATCCACGCTATCCAGGATCTGGTGAAGATGGGGCCGACATCGGCCAACCAGCAGCCGGGGCGTTTCGTTTGGTGCAAATCGCAGCAATCGCGCGAGCGGCTGGCCGCCTGCGCTGCGGAAGGGAACAAGGCCAAGATTCTTTCCGCGCCGGTCTGCGTCATCATCGGCTATGATCTGGATTTTCATGAACAATTGCCGTGGCTGTTCCCGCACACCGATGCGAAAGCCTGGTTTGTCGGCAACGAGGATTTCCGCCGCGAAAGCGCCTTTCGCAATTCGGTGCTGCAGGGTGCCTATCTGATGCTGGCGGCGCGCGCGCTGGGGCTGGATTGCGGGCCGATGTCGGGCTTCGATCAGGATGCTGCCACGAAGGAATTCTTCGCCGATCAGCCGCGCTACCGGGCAGACTGGCTGTGCGCGATCGGCTATGGCGATCCGGCAACGATTTTCGATCGCAGCCCGCGCCCCGAATTTGCTACCTTCAACAAACTGATCTGATCGCGCATAAACGCATTCGATGCGGACACTGGCGATAGATTGCGCGACCGAAGCGTGTTCGGCAGCGCTGTTCGATGGCTCCACCTTGGTGGCCGGCCGTTACGAACTGCTCGATCGCGGCCATGCCGAACGGCTGGTGCCGATGATTGCCGAACTGCCGGGCAAGGGCCGCGCGGATCGCATCCTCGTCTCGCTCGGCCCCGGCAGCTTCACCGGCGTCCGCATCGGGCTGGCGGCGGCGC
>JBGSLI010000214.1:0-3971 GCA_041740775.1 Alteraurantiacibacter sp.
GCGCGGCGGCGCGCACAGAGATCATTTGCCTATTCGGCAGCTTGCGGCTCCGCCGGGCCCGCCGCCTCGTCTCCCGGCTTGTAGGTCAGCAGAAGATCGCGCAGCCACGGGCCGACGCGCTTTTCCATCCCGTCCGCCAGGCTGAAGCCCGCGGGAACGATCAGCAGGGTGAGCAGGGTGGAAAGCATCAGCCCGCCGATCACCACCGTGCCCATCGGCTGGCGCCAGGCACCGTCTGCGCTGAGCGCCAATGCGGTCGGGATCATTCCCGCCGTCATCGCCACCGTGGTCATCACGATCGGCTGGGCGCGCTTGTGCCCGGCTTCGAGGATCGCCTCGCGCTTGGGCTTGCCCGTCGCCAGCTCGTCGATCGCGAAATCGATCAGCAGGATCGAGTTCTTTGAAACGATGCCGAACAGCATGAGCATCCCGATGAACACCGGCAGCGTCAGTTCCATTCCCGCCGCCATCACCAGCAGCAGACCGCCGAGCGGGGCGAGGAACAGCGACCCCATGTTGACCAGTGGCGAAACGAACCGCCGGTAGAGCAGCACCAGCACCGCAAACACCAGCAGAATGCCGGTGAGCAGTGCGGGCACGAAGCTGGCCTGCAATTCTTCCTGCGCCTCATCCGATCCGACCGCGGGGCTGGACACGCCCGTCGGCAGATTCTGCATCACCGACAGCCGGTCGATCGCGCTGGTGATGTCGCCGCGCGCGAAACCGGGGGCGATATCGGCCCCCACGAACACCCTGCGGCTCTGGTTGTAGCGCTCGATCGAAGTCGGCCCCATGCCGAAACGGATATTGGCGACGCGTTCGAGCGGGACCGAATCGCCCGTGGCGGTGGGGACGGGAAGATTGCGGATGGTGGTAAGATCGCGCCGCTCGGTTTCCGCCAGCCGCACGCGGATCGGCACCTGCCGATCGGACAGCGAGAACTTTGCCGCGTTCTGATCGATATCGCCAAGCGTGGCGATGCGGATCGCCTGGCTCAGCGCGCTGGTGGTGATGCCCAGGCTGGCGGCGAGTTCCACGCGCGGCTCGATCAGCAGTTCGGGGCGTTGCAGATCGAGTTCCAGCCGCGGCGCCACCACGCCGGGAATATCGCGCATCTGCTGCGCCAGCAATTCGCCCGAGGCGTTGAGCGTTTCGGGATCGGAGCCTGCCAGCATGATCGAAATCGCCCGCCCGGTGGCGCTGCCGCCGCCCGGCCCGCTCTGATCCTGGAAATTGATCCGGGCGTCGGGGAACCTCTGCAGGATCGGGGTCATTTCGCGTTCGAACTGCAGGCTGTCGCGTTCGCGGTCGGGGCGCAGCACCAGCCGGATCAGCCCGCTGCCCTCGTTGACGATGCCCAGCGCCAGCGCGACTTCCTGTTCCTGTTCCAGCCGCGCCGCCACCGCACCGATCACTTCTTCGGTCTGTTCCAGCGTGGTGCCGGGCACCATTTCGATCCGCGCGAGCGAAAAGTCGCTGTCGGTTTCGGGAAAGAATTGCTTGGGCAGCGCATACATGGAGAACACCGTCATCGCCAGCGCGCCCACGCCGACCCCCATCATCCACACCCGGTGATCGAGAAAGCGCGCGCGCAGGCGGGCCATGCGGTTTTCGAACCAGCGGTGAAAGTCCCCGCCGACAAGGCCGGTTAGGAAGGTCAGAACAAGACGCGTCAACCCACCTGCCACCCAGGAGGCGATTCCGGCTGCGATAACCGCGGCGGTCATCGCGGTGACCGCAATCACGAAGCCTAGCGGCAGCGCGAGGACATCGGGCAGGGCCGAAAATTGCCCGGCCCAGTGGCGGCTATCGATGCTCTGCGCCAGCCATTCGACGCTGAACCACAGGTAGAAGACATAGCCGAAGGCGGCGATTCCGGCTGCAGCGATCAGCACGAACAGCGGGCTGGCGGCCAGCCCGTATTGCCAGCGATAGCCTGCCCGGCCCAGTTCGGTCACCCGCCGGCGCAGCGCGCTGTCGTCCAGCGACCAGCGCAGCACCGCCATGTAACGGTCCATCATCCGTCCCTCCCCGTGCGCAGCCTGGCCCTTCGCTTCGAGGAAATAGGCCGCGATCATCGGGGTGATCATCCGCGCCACCGCCAGGCTCATCAGCACCGACACCACCACGGTGATGCCGAAATTCTTGAAGAAGATGCCGGTAATGCCCGACATCAGCCCCACCGGCAGGAACACTGCGACGATCGAGAAAGTGGTGGCCACCACCGCCAGCCCGATTTCGTCCGCCGCATCGATGCTGGCCTGATAGGCGCTTTTGCCCATTCGCATATGGCGCACGATGTTCTCGATCTCCACGATCGCATCGTCCACCAGCACGCCCGCCACCAGCCCCAGCGCCAGCAGCGACATGGTGTTGAGGGTGAAACCGAACCAGGCTTCGAGGAACCAGAAGGTGGGGATCGCCGACAGCGGGATTGCCAGCGAGGCGATGATCGTGGCGCGCCAGTCGCGCAGGAACAGGAACACCACTACCACCGCCAGCAGCGCGCCTTCCACCATCGCCGCCAGCGAACTTTCGTATTGCGCCTTGGTGTAATCGACTTCGGTGAACAGGCGGGTAAAGGTGACGCCGGGATTTTCCGCCTCGATCGCCTGCAGTTCCTCTACCACCCCATCATAGACCGCGACATCGGATTCGCCGCGCGCGCGGGTGATCGAGAAGGTGACGATCTGTTCGCCGTTCAATTTGGCCAGCGAGCGCAGTTCGCCATAGGAATCGCTTACCCTTGCGATGTCGGCGAGCTTGATCGAACGGCCGTTCAAAGACAATTGTGCCTGCGAAAGTTCATACGCCGATTGCGCATTGCCCAGCACGCGCACCGATTGGCGCGCGCCGGCGAGTTCGGTCTGTCCGCCTGCGGCATTGACGTTAAGCTGGCGCAGCGCGGCATTGACCTGCGATGCGGTAAGGCCGAGCGACTGCATCCGCGCCGGATCGAGAATCACCAGGATTTCCCGGTCCACCCCGCCGTTGCGGTTGACTTCGGCCAGCCCTTCCACCGTCAGCAGCCGCTTGGCGATGGTATCGTCGATGAACCAGCTCAATTGCTCGATCGTCATGTCATCGGCATCGACGGCGAAATAGACGATCGGGCGCGAACTTGTCTGCTGCTTGAAGATTCGCGGTTCCAGAATGCCGTCGGGCAGTTCGCCGCGAATCTGGTCGACCGCGCTTTCCACCTCGTTCAGCACCGCGTCGATATTGGTGCCCAGTTCGAATTCGATGGTGGTGCGCGAATTGCCTTCGGACGCGGTGGACCGGATGTTCTCGATCCCGTCCAGCGTCTGCACCGCAGCTTCCACCCGCTGGGTGATCTGGTTTTCCACCTCGGTCGGCGCGGCGCCGGGCTGCGAAATGCTGACGATGGCAATCGGAAATTCGATATCCGGATTGTTCTGCACATCCATGCGCGTGAAGCTGACGATGCCCGCCAGCGTCAGGCCCAGGAAAACCAGGATCGGGACGATCGGGTTGCGGATCGACCAGGCAGAGATCTGATTGAAGTTCATCGGCTCGGTCTGGTTATTCGGCCAGCACCGGGCGAACGGTTTCACCTATGGTCAAGAACCCCCCGGCGCGCAGCACCACGCGTTCGGACCCGTCGAGGCCCGCCGCAATGGCGATCCCGTCGCTGCGGATCATGCCGATTTCCACATCGCGCCGCACCACCTTGTCGTCGGCATCGATGATGAAGACATAGCTGGAGGTCTCGTCCGACAGGATCGCGCTTTCGGGCAGCACCGGTGCGACCACGGTTCCGCTGGCCACGCGCGCGGTGGCAAAGCCGCCGGGGCGCAGCGCCGGATCATAGGCCAGCGCAACGCGGGCGGTGCCCTGACGGCTGCCGGAATCGATCATCGGGGAAATCTGCCACACCTGCCCGGTAAAGCTGCGGTCGCTGCCCGCAGGCGTCACGATAACGCTGGCGCCCACGGGAATCGCCGCCAGCT
>JBGSLI010000215.1:0-1926 GCA_041740775.1 Alteraurantiacibacter sp.
CCCGCACCGCGCGCAAACCTGTCTCTGCCCGTGCCCGCCCCGGCGGCGCGGCTGATCGTGGTGGACCGGCCCAATTCCCCGTCGAGCTATCTGATGCTCGGCCGCCTCACCCCGTTTGCCGGCCATCCTCAAGGTTTCGAGGCGGTGGAACTGGCCAATGAGGTGGTGGGCAATGGCTTCCTCTCGCGGCTCAACAGCGATCTGCGCGAAACGAAGGGGTGGACCTACGGCATCCGTTCCTCCATCCCCGCCGCGCGCGGTCAGCGCCGGTTTCAGGTGGGCACGCAGGTTCAGGCAGACCGGACGGCGGATTCGATCCGCGTGATCCTCGATCAGATGTCTGCCTTTCCCGCCACGCGCCCCGCCGATGCGGCCGAGGTGCTGCGCGTGACCGATGGCAATATCCGCAATCTGCCCAACCGGTATGAAACCAACGGCCAGCTGCTCGATGCGCTGCTCACCAACCGCCTGCTGGGCCGCGATCTGCGCCATGATGCAACGCTGCCCGCGCTGTATCGCGGGATAGACGCCGAAGCGATAGACGCGGCGGCGCAGCGTTACCTCCAGCCGGACGATTTCGTGATCGTGGTGGTAGGCGATAGAACCGCGATCCAGACCCAGCTCGACGATCTGGGGATGGATATCGAATACCTCGACGCAACCGGATTATGAAGGGCAATGGCATGAGCAATGTGGGCGGCACCTATGATTTTACGGTCGATACGCCGATGGGCGCGCAAAAGGGCACGATGACGGTGGTGCCCGATGCGGCGGGCACCGGCTTCGACGGGTCGCTAAACGGCTCGCTTGGCGCGATGGAGATCAAGGGCGGCACTATCAGCGGCAACACGCTGACCTGGCAGATGAAGATGAGCATGCCGTTGCCGATGACGCTCGATTGCGAAGCCACGGTCAATGGCGACGATGTGAGCGGAACGATCGACGCGGGGATGATGGGCAAGATGGCGCTGACCGCCACGCGGCAGGGTTAGAGCCGCCCGCGCAAGGCCTGATAGGCCACCGCCGTCACCGTATTGGCCAGATTGAGCGAGCGGATGTGGGCAGACCGCATCGGCAGGTGAAATTCGCGCCCCCGATACAGCTCGCGGATGCTATCTGGCAGGCCCCTGGTCTCGCACCCGAACACCAGATAGGCATCTTCAGGATAATCCGGCTCGTAAAAGCTGGTCGGCGCGTCATCCTCGAACAGGAACAGCTGACCCTCGCGCGGCTGCCGCTCCGCCAGAAATGCCTCCCAGCTGGCAAATTCGGCCAGCCGCACATGTTGCCAGTAATCCAGCCCCGCGCGCTTCAGCCGCGTATCGGATATGGTAAAGCCCAGCGGATGGATCAGCACCAGTTCGATATCGAGCGCAACACAGGTGCGCCCGACAGAACCGGTATTGCCGGGGATTTCCGGGTGGACGAGGACGATGGCAGGGCCGCGCATCTTTGCGCTCGCTCAGCCCAGCCGCTCCTTCAGCACCGCATTCACCACCGCCGGATTGGCCTTGCCCGCCATCGCCTTCATCGTCTGGCCGACGAAAAAGCCGAACAATTTGTCCTTGCCGCTGCGGTATTCTTCCACCTTGTCCGTGTTGGCGGCAATAATCGCGTCGATCGCGGCTTCGATGGCGCCGGTATCCGAAACCTGTTTCAGGCCCTCGGTGGCGGCAATCTCGCCGGGGTTGCGGCCGGTTTTGAGCACGATCTCGAACACTTCCTTGGCCTGCCCGCCGCTGATCTCGCCCGCGTCCTGCATTTTCAGGATCGCCGCCTGCCGCGCGGCGCTGGCGTTGCTGACATCGCCTTCATCGCCCAGCGCCTTGAACACGCCCGGCGCGACCGAGAGCGACCAATTGGCCACCTGCGTCGCCACCGCGGCCTCCGGCTTGCCCAGCGTGCGCGCGGTTTCCGCCAGCAGCG
>JBGSLI010000216.1:0-3255 GCA_041740775.1 Alteraurantiacibacter sp.
GATGGCAGCCAGGCCGCGCCAGAAATCTTCCGCCGCGATTCCCGTGCCGGGCAGCGCCTCCTGCTCGACGAAATCCGCCAGCGGCGCGGCCACGCGCAGATAGGAGCGCAGGCGCCAGGCCCCGGCATCGTTTCCGATCGCCGGGCGATCAAGCTCTGCCAGCGCCTGCGCGATCATCGGGAAAAGCGCCCCAGCCGGTGGTGCAGATTCACCAGCTTGCGGGTTTCGGCATTGTCTTCTCCGGCCCTGATGGCGGTGGCCAGCGCATTGCGGATCAGGCCGAAATCCTCGGTGGAGAACACCGGGCGGGCGAGGGTGGGCTGGGTCATGTCGTTTGCTCCTTCTGCAATGCCGCCAGCCTAGGCGGCAAACTGGTTCATGGTGTTGTGCGTGCCGCCTGCCTTCAGCGCGGCTTCTCCGGCAAAGGCTTCCTTGTGGTCATCGCCAATGTCCGATCCGGCCATGTTCTGATGCCTGACGCAGGCGATTCCCTGGCGGATTTCCTCGCGCTGCACCTGTCGGACGTAGCCGAGCATTCCTTCCTCGCCGAAATAGCGCTTTGCCAGATTGTCCGTGCTCAGCGCGGCGGTGTGATAGGTGGGCAGGGTGATCAGGTGGTGGAAAATCCCCGCCCGCCTGGCACTGTCGGCCTGAAAGGTGCGGATGCGCTCGTCCGCCTCCCTGGCCAGATCGCTGTCGTCATAATGCTGGCTCATCAGCCGCGCACGATCATAATCGGAAAGATCGCGGCCTTCTTCGGCCCATGTATCATAGATTTGCTGGCGGAAGTTCAAAGTCCAGTTGAAGCTGGGCGAATTGTTATACACCAGCTTGGCATCGGGCACCTGCGCACGGATACGGTCCACCATCCCGGCGATCTGTTCGATATGCGGTTTCTCGGTTTCGATCCACAGCAGATCGGCCCCGTTCTGGAGCGCGGTGATGCAGTCGAGCACGCAGCGGTCTTCCCCTGTGCCGGGGCGGAACTGATAGAGGTTCGAGGGCAGGCGCCGGGGCTTCAGCAGCCTGCCCTCGCGGCTGATCAGCACCTCTCCGCTGCCTACAGCCGCAGGCTCCACTTCCTCGCAATCGAGGAAGGCGTTGTATTGATCGCCCAGATCACCCGGTTCGCGGCTGAAGGCGATCTGCTTGGTCAGCCCTGCGCCCAGCGAATCGGTGCGCGCCACGATCACCCCGTCGGGCACGCCGAGTTCGAGGAAGGCGTAACGGATGGCGCGGATCTTGTGCAGGAAATCCTCGTGCGGCACCGTCACCTTGCCATCCTGATGGCCGCACTGCTTTTCGTCCGACACCTGATTTTCGATCTGGATCGCGCAGGCGCCCGCCTCGATCATTTTGCGGGCGAGAAGGTATGTCGCCTCGGCATTGCCGAAACCGGCATCGATATCGGCGATGATCGGCACGATATGCGTCTGGTGATTGTCGATTGCCTGCTGCGCATTGGCGGCGGCGGGTTCGTCTCCGGCGGCGCGCGCGGCGTCCAGATCGCGGAACAAGGTGCCCAGTTCGCGCGCATCGGCCTGGCGCAGGAAGGTGTAAAGTTCCTCGATCAGCGCCGGAACGCTGGTTTTCTCGTGCATCGACTGATCGGGCAACGGGCCGAATTCGCTGCGCAATGCGGCGATCATCCAGCCCGACAGATAGAGGTATTTGCCACATGTGGTGCCGAAATGCTTCTTCACCGAAATCATCTTCTGCTGGCCGATGAAGCCGTGCCAGCAGCCCAGCGACTGGGTGTAGGCGGAAGGATCGGCATCATAGGCAGCCATGTCCGCGCGCATGATCTTTGCGGTATGACGCGCGATATCCAGCCCGGTCTGGAAGCGGTTCTGCAGGCGCAGGCGCGCGGCGAATTCGGGATCGATCCCCTGCCAGTGGGCACCGTTGCGGTGCTTGATGCCGGTCTGGCAGTGAATTTCGGCGAAATAGGTCATATGCGCTCCAGCGGGAATGGCTTTGTGCTGGCAGATCTGTGGCGCGGCGGGGTGCCAGTGTCGCGCGCTTCGGTGTCATCTTGTCAAACTTTACAAAAAATGCTTGTAAGGATGTAAAGCAACGACAGTTCACTTCGGAAAGGAATGGTGCCGCATGGCCGGAAAGGCGCTTTATCTTGGCCCGCGGCTCAAGAAGCTGCGCCGCGAACTGGGGCTGACGCAGGCGAACATGGCGACCGATCTGGATATCTCGTCCAGCTACATCGCGCTGATGGAGCGCAACCAGCGCCCGGTTACCGCCGAAATGCTGCTGAAGCTTGCCACCACCTATCGCATCGATGTGGGCGCGCTGGCCGATGCCGATGCCGATGAAACTGCGGCCCGCCTGCAGGGCGCGCTGCGCCATCCGCTGTTTGCCGATATCGCCATCGAGCCGCTGGATATTTCCGATATCGCCACCAGCTATCCCGGCATCGCCGAGGCGCTGCTGCGGCTGCATACCGCGTTCGGAGAGGAGCAGCTGGCGCTGGCCGAGCGGCGCGGAGAGGGCGGCGGATCTCCCGCAGGCCAGGCACCGGCCGATCCGGTGGGTGAGGCGCGCGCCTTCCTGGCCGCGCGGCGCAATTGCTTTCCCGAACTGGACGACAGCGCCGGAATGCTGGCCGGAAAGCTCGATTCCTTTGCCGCGATGCGCGATCATCTGGCGGAAAACCACCAGATTGACCTGCGGCTGACCGATGACGGCCTGCTGCGCGGGGCCTTGCGCTGGCACGATTACCACCGCCGCCGCGTGTATATTTCCGAACGGCTCGATCAGGCGGGCAGGCGCTTTCAGGCCGGTTTGCAGATCGCCATACTCGAACAGGACGCCCCGATTGCAGCGCTGGTGGCCGAAAGCCGGCTTTCCAGCGAGGACGGCAGGCGCCAGGCGCGCCGGGCGCTGCAATCCTATTGGGCGGCCGCGCTGCTGATGCCATACCGCGCCTTCGCCCGCGCGGCGACGGAACTGCGGTATGATCTGGAGGCGCTTTGTTCGCGCTTTGCGGTCAGCTTCGAACAGGCCGCGCACCGGCTCACCACGCTCCAGCGACCGGGCGAGGAAGGCGTGGGGTTCTTCTTCCTGCGGGTGGACCGGGCGGGCAATGTTTCCAAGCGGCTGGACGGAGCGGGCTTTCCTTTTGCGCGGCACGGCGGGGGGTGTCCGCTGTGGAACGTCCATACCGCCTTCGATCGCCCGCAGCGCGTGGATGCGCAATTGATCGAGCTGCCCGACGGCGAAACCTATGTTTCGATTGCCCGC
>JBGSLI010000217.1:0-2510 GCA_041740775.1 Alteraurantiacibacter sp.
AGGAGGCGAAGGGCGCGGTCAGTCCGGCGCTGCGGCGCTACAATGCGCGCGCGCTCGCCAGCATGGCGCTTTACGGCGTGGCGATGATCGGCGCGGGCAATTTGCATGACAGCGTGGCCGAAGGCTCGCCGCTGATGTGGCTGCTGGCGCTTGTCCCGGTCGCTCCGGTGATCGGGCTGATCTGGGCCATGTACCGCTACTACCACGAGGAAACCGACGAATTCCTGCGCCATCGGCAAGTCACCGGCGCGCTGGTGGGGCTGATGCTGGTGCTGGTGGCGGGCACCGTCTGGGGCTTCCTCGAAATGTTCGGACTGGTGGGACATGTGTGGAACTGGTGGGTGGTGCCCGTCTGGGCCATCGGCCTCGGCCTCGGCACCTGCTGGCCGCGCCGCGAAGGAGAAGACGCATGACGCCCGCCTTCAAGAAGCCCGAAGCGCGCCGCTATCTGATCCGGATTGCGCTGGCGATGGCGCTCTATCTCGGCTCGCTCTACGCCGCCGAAGTGCTGATCGAGGATGGCGGATTGCGCGGCTGGCCCGCCTATGCGCTGGCCGCGCTGCCAGGCCTTTCCTTTGCCGCCGTTTTCTGGATTTTCGCCCGCCTGATCGTGGAGGAGCGCGACGAGTTCCAGCGCCTGCTCTACGTCCGCCAGGGAATGGTCGCCACTGGCCTTGCCTTGACAGCGGCGGCGGTGTGGGGGTTTCTCGAAACCTATCTGCCGGTCGCCCATGTCGAAGCCTACTGGTGGCCCACCATCTGGTGCTTCGGGCTTGGCGTGGGCGCGCTCTACAACAGGGTGACGATGGGCACTGCGGGAGACTGCGCGTGAAGAACCGGCTGCGCGTGCTGCGCGCCGAGCGGCAGTGGAGCCAGCAGGATCTGGCCGACCGTCTGGAGGTGAGCCGCCAGAGCGTGAATGCGATCGAGACGGGCAAATACGATCCCTCGCTCCCGCTCGCCTTCCGCATCGCCGATATCTTCGGCCTGACGATAGAGCAAATCTTCCTGCGCGATGTGGCAGAGCAGGGCGCGCAGGCGGCGCAATAGGCGGCGCGCTATCCGCCCACCGGGGTGGAAATGGCCCGCGCTTTGTGCAAATCGCAATATTTCCTGTGCAACAGGCACGCGATGATACCTGCCGGAAAGTGTGAACCACAAGCCATGCTGCTGCCCGTCCGCACGGTCGAAAAGCCCTGGGGCCGCGATATGCTGCCCGCGCCTTTCATGGTGCCTGCCGGAATGCGCGTGGGAGAAATCTGGTTCGATCCGCCCGCTGATCTGCCGCAATTGCTGGTCAAGTACATCTTCACCAGCGCAAAGCTTTCGGTCCAGTGCCATCCCGATGATGACCAGGCCGAGGCCGCCGGGCTGGGGCGGCGGGGCAAGGAGGAATGCTGGCTGGTGGTGGCCGCCGAGCCGGGCGCGACTTTGGGCGTGGGGTTCCGCGAGGAGATTTCGCCCGAAGCGATGCGCGCCGCCGCGATTGACGGCAGCATAGAGGAATTGCTGGTGTGGCATCCGGTGCAGGCGGGGGATTTCTTCTTTATTCCGGCGGGCACCGTCCACGCCATCGGGCCGGGCTGCGCGATAATCGAAGTGCAGCAGAACAGCGACATAACCTATCGCCTTTACGATTACGGCCGCCCGCGCGAATTGCATCTGGATGCCGGGATCGCGGTGGCGAAGGGCGTGCCGCATCCGCCCGAATTGCGCGGTTCGCTTCCCGCCAAAGGGCACGCTTCGCTGGTGGACGGTCCGCATTTCACGCTCGATCTGGTGGACGGATTGGCCGATGCGGCGCTGCTCTATGGCTATGCCCGCCCGCTGCTGGTGATCCCGCTTTCGGGCGAGGTGCTGGTGTCAGGCGAGGTGGTGGCGCCGGGGCAATGCGCGCTCGCGCCCGGCCTTGCCAGCGTCAGCTTCGCTCCGCAAGGCAAGTGCCTGCTGGCCGCGCCCTGCTAGTCGTATTGGGTGATGATCGCGGAAAAATCGCGCCCGCCATTGCCCGCCGCATCGAAGGCTTCGTAGAGATCCCTCGCTACCGCACCGATGCGCGGCGCGATGCCCGCCGTTTGCGCTGCCGCCATCGCCAGCCGCAAATCCTTCAGCATCAGCGCGGTGGCAAAACCGCCCTGATAATCATTGTCGGCGGGCGATTTCGGCCCCACGCCGGGCACCGGGCAATAGCTCGTCATGCTCCAGCACTGGCCGCTGCTGACGCTGGAAATATCGAAGAAGGTCTGCGGATCGAGGCCAAGTTTCTGCGCCAGGGCAAAGGCTTCGCAGGTTCCGATCATGTGAATGCCCAGCAGCATGTTGTTGCAGATTTTGGCCGCCTGCCCATTGCCCGCCTGCCCGGCGTGGATCACCGCTCTGCCCATGTCTTTCAGCACCGCCTCGGCGGCGCGGAACGCATCCTCGCTGCCGCCGACCATGAAGGTGAGCGTGCCCGCCTCTGCCGCCGCAATTCCGCCCGAAACCGGCGCATCGACCATCGGATAGCCCGC
>JBGSLI010000218.1:0-3206 GCA_041740775.1 Alteraurantiacibacter sp.
GCGGCGGGCGGCATCGCCCAGAAGTGCGAACAGATCCATGTGCGGCCTAAGGCGCCGTCACCACCACCCGCACCCGGTCCAGATTCACCAGCCGCGCATAGGGCGTGCCCAGTGCCTCTGCGGGCTGTGCGGTGGCGCGCAGGCTGACGAAATAGGTGCCCGGCTGCGGATAGCTGTGGGTGGCAAGAATGCGCGTGGCCGTGGCGCCTGCGGTTTCCAGTGCGCCCGCTTCATAGGTGCCGTCACCGGCAAAATCCCATTCGGCAGAAACAATCGTGCCGCCCCGTTCCGGAGCCTCGGCAAATCCGGCAAAATCCACTGCCTCACCCGCGCGCACCGTGATCTGTTCCCCTCCGCCTACGCTGAGCGATACCAAGGGTTGAAGCCCGGCGCGTTCGCCTGCGCTGTCGGGCACGATCACCTGCCCGTCTTCTATCGCATAATGCGTACTTTGGGGCGGTTCCACCCCGTCTTCCACCCAGCCAGCCAGCACCCGCAGGCTTTGTTGCAGGGGGCCGTTGTAGGAAACGGTGCGGCTGGCATTGTCGCTGCCCGGTTCATCACCGTGCAGCGCGTGATCGGTGTAATAGACCCGGACATCATGGCCGTTTGCCTCATACCGGCGGCGATACCAGTCGGCTTGCCACGGCATCGCCTCACGATCCCACAGCGAAGCGGCGAGGATCATTTTGGCGCCATCCTCTATCCGCGCGGTGAACGGCCCGCCCATGGTGTTTGCGGTGAATACCGGGCCGATCAGGAACGGCCGCTGCGGATAGAGCGGATCGCCCGCATCATCACGAAACTGGTCCCACACGGCAAATTCGGGGCCGGGAACCTGGTGGCGGTGATAGCTTTCCATCGCCAGGAAATCCGAATTGTCGATGCGGATACTATCGCCCGGCTGGACGCTGGCGGCCAGATCGGCATCGGCAAATCCCAGGATCACCAGATCGCCCACGATCCGCGCGGCGGGCATGGTGCGGCCCGCATTGGCCCCGCTTTCGATCACCACATCGCCGCCGATGAAGCGCACCGGCGGGGGCGCTGCGGCGAGGCGATAGCCCACCACCCGCGCGCCTTCCGGGCCCAGCACCGCCTCGAATGCATTGTCCACCCCCACCGCCTCGCGTTCGTTGCTGGCATTGGTGTTGAGGCCGAGCCGGTTGGCATCGTTGAGGCTGATCGCCTCCACAACGGTAGCGGAATGTTGCAGCCGCGCGCCTTCAAAATATTCGGGATGATCGTGGCCCAGATATCCCGGCTTGGTCCAGAAATCGGTGAAATATCCGCCATCGGCCATTTTTATGCCGGGATAGAGCGCGGCAAAGCCGTGGATACCCATGGTTTCATAGGCATACCAGCTCTGCATCGGGAATCCCATCGCGTCGATCTCGCGCAGCACCGCGGCCAGCCGCTGCGTAAGCCCGGCGTAAGGATCGCCGCTGCCGCCCGGTTCCATCGCATCGATGATCTGCGGGAAAACGTCCCACAATTCGCGCAAAGCCTGCACCCGCACGGTGAACATGCTGGGGATCGCCATCGTCGATCCGGGCACATAGGGCACCGCGCCATCCCACACGCCACGGGTGTTCTCCATCCCGCCGATGGTGCGATAGGCCCCGCCCGATCCGCCGAAGGCATAGCCGTAGGGGCGCGCATCGGTGCGATAGAATTGCTGCGCCACATGGCGCGAGAACCGCGCGGCGGCGGCATTGGCGCGGAAAGCGGTGATGGTGGGATCGGCCAGTTGCGCGCCATTGGCGATATCTATCGAGCCGCCGCCGTTGGTTTCGACCAGATAGGCCCCGCTGGCGATGGCAAAGCCGATCTTGTTATATTCCCCGGCAGGCATGTCCTGCGCCAGATTCTCGTTCAGCGGCACCGGGGTGATGTGCTGGAAGAAACGGCCTTCATACTGCTGCTGGGGCGGCAGGTAATAGGAAAACCGCGTATCGGTGCCGGAAAAGCCGCCGTGGACATGGAAATGCCGCACGGGCGCATCGCGCCATTCGGCGCTGTCGATATAGGGGCGGGCGAACAATTCGTCCTCGGCAACATAACCATCGGCCACGATCGCCGGGACCTCAGCCGGGGCAGCAATGGCGGATGCCGGGCCGGGCGCGGAACTCTGGGCGCTGGCGCAGGCAGCAAGGGTAAAAGCCAGCAGCGCGGCGGCAAGGGCGGATCGGATCATCGGCAGGTCCTGACGGCTGGGGTTGGACGAAGTTTTCGCAAATGAAGCGATAACAGAAAAGCCCCCCGCACCAGCCCTTTCGCGCGCGCACACCCGCTTTCATCGCCGTGGCGAATTGCATGGCGAACGATGGGGCGGCGGAAAGGGAAGGCCGGTTTTTCTTCCGGGTCTTTGGCCCCGGTTGGCACGCACGCTTTCCTCCTGTAGATCAGACACAGTCAATCTGAAGCGGGTTTGCGGCAACAGGAGCAGGTTCATGGCCCATACGGTCAGCATCAATGGCGAAACGCGCGTGATCGATGCGCCCGGCGACATGCCGCTGCTATGGGCCTTGCGCAACGAACTGGGTATGGTCGGGACCAAATTCGGTTGCGGTATCGGCATGTGCGGGGCCTGCACGGTGCATGTCGACGGGCAGGCGACACGCTCGTGCTCGCTGACCCTGGAAGCGGTGGCAGGCCGGCAGGTGTCCACTATCGAAGCGCTGGGCGAATCGCCGGTGGGTCAGGCCTTGCAGCAGGCCTGGCTGGATGCCGACGTGATGCAGTGCGGATATTGCCAGGCGGGCCAGCTGATGACCGCCACCGCGCTGCTCAACCGCAATCCCGCCCCGTCCGATTCCGACATCACCAATGCGATGGGCGGCAATATCTGCCGCTGCGCCTGCTATGGCCGGATCCACAAGGCGATCGCGCAGGTCGCGCGCGGCGGGGAGAGCGAAAATGTCTGAACCCGTGCAAATCTCGCGCCGCCTGTTCCTCAAATCCACCGCCGTGGCGGGAGGCGGCTTCATGCTCGCCGCCAGCCTGCCGATGGGCGCGGGCGCAGCTACAGAGGCGGGTGGGCAAGGCGCGGCGCAGCTTTCCGCCTTCGTCACCGTCCATGCCGACAATACCGTCACCATCATCGGCAAGAATCCCGAAATCGGGCAGGGTATCAAGACCATGCTGCCGATGCTGATCGCCGAGGAACTGGACGCCGACTGGGACGATGTGCGGATCGAACAGGG
>JBGSLI010000219.1:0-1786 GCA_041740775.1 Alteraurantiacibacter sp.
GCGCGCGCTCGGCATCCAGCCATTTCGGCGCACCGTGGCGCAATTGCGCACCGATCCCGCACCGCCCGCCGCGCTTCCGCTGTGCCTGGATATTGCAGGCGGTTTTTATTTCCGGCCCGAAAGCGGCAAATTGTGGCTCAGCCCGCACGATGAAACCCCATCCGGCCCGTGCGATGCCGCGCCCGAGGAACTCGATGTGGCGCAGGCGATCGACCGGCTGGAACAGGTGGTGGACTGGCAGGTAAAAGCGGTGGAGCACAAATGGGCGGGCCTGCGCAGCTTTGCGCCCGATCGGCTGCCGGTTTACGGCTTCGATCCGCACACGCAAGGTTTCTTCTGGTTCGCCGGGCAGGGCGGATACGGCATCCAGACCGCGCCCGCCGCCGCCCGGCTTGGCGCGCAATTGCTGCTGGGCCTGCCGCAAGATGCGATGACCGAACGGCTGGATGTAAAATCTTACTCTCCGGCGCGCTTCGATGCCGCTCTGGCCTAGCCAAGTGCTGCCGGTTTGTTATGAACCGCAGGCGATCACACAAAGGAGAGAGTCTCGATGGCGCATCATTTCAAGATCAAGCAGAACAAGAAGGGCGAATACGTCGCCTATTTCATGTATAATTCGGAAACGATGTTCTGGACCGAGGGCTATTCCTCCAAGGCCAGCGCCAAGAATGCCATCGAATCGATCAAAAAGAACGGCCCCGGTGCCGAAACCGTCGACGAAAGCTGACGCGCTTCGGGCATTGAAGCCGCGCAGAAGGGCCGGTCGCAAAGGCGGCCGGCCTTTTCGCATCCGGCAGGCGGATCAACCCGCCGCGCCGTTGCGGCGGGCGACGGCGGCATCGGCAGCATCGCTGGCGATTTTGTCCACCCGCTCGTTTTCGGGATGGCCATTGTGGCCCTTTACCCATTCCCAGGCAATTTCGTGGTGTGCGGCCAGTTCGATCAGATCGTGCCACAGATCGGCGTTGCGCACGGGCTTCTTGCTGGCATTGATCCAGCCCTTGCGCTGCCAGCCGTCGATCCATTTGGTCATGCCGTCGATCAGATAACGGCTGTCGGTGTGCAGCGTCACCCGGCACGGTTCGATCAGCGCGCCCAGCGCGCGGATCGCGGCGGTCATTTCCATGCGGTTGTTGGTGGTATCGGGGTCCGATCCGGAAAGCTCCTTCTCGTGCTGCCCCATGCGCAGCAGCGCGCCCCAGCCGCCGGGGCCGGGATTGCCCTTGCAGGCACCATCGGTAAAAATCTCGACCGATTTCATGCGAAAATCGCCTCCCCTTCGCGCCGGTAGAATTCGAACCGTCGGAGGAAGTCCATCGGGTCCTTGCGCGTTACCAGCGCGTTTGCGGGCGTATCGATCCAGTCCTGCGCGCGGCTGGAAACAAAACGCAGTGCCGCTCCCTGCGCCAGCAGCGGCAGGACGCTGTGTTCGGCTTCAAGCAGTTCGCGTTCCGATTGATAGCCCGCGATAAGCGCCTGTCCAATTTCGGGACGATAGCTGCGGCCCGCATCGGCAAAGCTCCACGCGGCATGGGTCACCGCCAGATCATAGGCCATCGCATCGTGGCAGGCGAAGTAGAAGTCGATCAACCCGCTTACCTTGTCGCCGAGCATCAGCACATTATCGGGAAACAGATCGGAATGGATGATCGATCGCGGCAGGTGCTGCGGCCAGTCGCGCGCCACGCGTTGCGCTTGCTCAATGGCGGCGGGCAGCGAAGGATTGATCGCTGCCAGCGCAACCGGCCCGCACACCTCCAGCACTCCTGCCGAAGTATCCGGGCCA
>JBGSLI010000220.1:0-5442 GCA_041740775.1 Alteraurantiacibacter sp.
GCGTGCAGGCGGGCTGGAACGGTTCGGCCAGGGAGCGCGAATTCCTGCGCACGGTCCAGCGCAGCGCCTGCCGCCGTTTCGGCACCGTGCTCGGCCCCGATTACAACGCCGCGCATCGCGATCACCTTCATCTCGAAGGCGTGATCGACGGCGATTCCTTCTGCCGGTAGGATTGGAACACGGTTCCTGCAAATCGCGGTGCTATCAGGCGCCGCGCGGAGCTGCCGGGATCATCATTTCTTCGCGGATCGGTGCCGCGCCCGGAAATCGCCCCGGACCGCTCCTTGGCGTATCCCTCCCCTCCGCCTCGGCGCTTTCATCGATGCCTGCTTCTAGCCGCATCCGCACCGCATCGGCGGCGTGGGTGGCACCCAGCTTGTCCATCATGTTGGCGCGATGGATTTCCACCGTGCGCGGGCTGATATCGAGTTCGCGCGCGATGGCCTTGTTCGAACGGCCCTCGCTCAGCCAGTCGAGCACTTCGCGTTCGCGCCGCGAAAGCACCGAAATGCGGCGGCGGGCATCGATCAGGCGGCGGCGCGCTTCGGCATGGCGGCCGGCGTCGGAATGGAAATGTGCCACCATCCGGCGCAGTTCGCTTTCGGTCAGCGGCAGAGTGAGGAAATCCAGCGCCCCGGCGTGGATCGCCTGCACCACCTCCTCCAGTCCCGGATCTTCGCTCGCGGCCACCAGCGGGATCCAGATGCCGCTGTCGGCAAAGGTTTCCAGCAATACAGCGATGCCATTTTCCACCACATCGTCCGAAGCGATGATCACCCCATCTTGCGGCGGCCGGTCCAGCAGTTCGACCAGATCGGAATAGACTTCCGCATGGTGGCCCATGGCCAGGACAAGGCGCGATTGCGCGGCACGGGAACGGCTGTCCCCGCCTACGATGTGCATGGTGATCCGTTGTTCCATTGCGCTGATCTTGCGAGCGTTTTGCGCTTTTTACACTCCGTAGAACTACGGATGTGGACAGGTCTGGCTGCGGAAATCGCGTAAATCCCGCGCAGATCCGCGAAAAATGATCACCCATAATGGAGGCAAAAACGCGTCAATCCGCTAGGGATTCTTCCCGAATCCCGCTTTGCCCGCTATTCCGGGAGTCTGACTAGGCCGTTTTGCTTGGCTGAAAGAAGCTGTAATCGGGCAGCGAGTGGAAGGCGCTGCGCAGCGCCTCGCTCCAGCTGTTCGATATGGCATCGAAATAGGGGTCGCCATGCTCGATCCGCCGTTCGTGCAGAGGTTCGAACCGGTCCCTTTCCACCACCAGCAGATCCAGCGGCAGGCCGACCGAAAGATTGGCCTTCAGCGTCGAATCGAAGCTGACCATCAGCAGCTTGACCGCATCTTCAAAGCTCATCGACCGGTCATAACCGCGCAGGATGATCGGGCGGCCGTATTTGGTTTCGCCGATCTGGAAAAACGGCGTGTCGAAGCTGGCTTCGATGAAATTGCCTTCGGGATAGATCATGAACAGGCGCGGTTCCATGCCCTTGATCTGGCCCGCCACGATGATCGATGCGGTAAAGCGGCCCTTGCCCTGAATGCCGTTTTCTTCCTGCGTGCCGGCCACCACTTCGCGCAGCAATTTGCCGGTCTCCACCGCCACCTGAAACATCGTCGGCAGTTCCAGCAGCCCGTGCTGCCTCTCCTCCGGAGCCTTGGACCGTTCCTCCAGCTGGCTGATCACCGCCTGCGTGGTGGCCAGATTGCCCGCCGTCATTACCGAGATGATGCGTTCCCCCGGCACCGTCCAGGTGAACATCTTGCGGAACACCGAGATATTGTCGACGCCCGAATTGGTGCGGGTATCGCTCATGAGGACGAGGCCCTTGTCGAGCACCATGCCAACGCAATAGGTCATGCCCCAAACCCTACAGCGGGCGAGCGGCGGCGCAAGGGGGCGTTATTGCTGGTCCACCATTTGCTGTTCGACTGCCAGATTGACCGAGAGATCTTCCGCCTGCGCGCCGAAGCTTATGCCGGTAATCGGCGCCGCGTCGCGATAGTCGCGGCCCGTTGCCACACGGACATAGCGCGGATCGGGGCTGATGCCGTTGGAAATGTCAAAGCCCACCCAGCCCAGCCCCAGCACATGCGCTTCTGCCCAGGCGTGGGTGGCCTCCTGTTCGATGCGGTCGTTCATCATCAGGTAGCCGCTGACATAGCGCGCCGGAATTTCCAGGCTGCGCGCGGCGGCGATGAAGATATGCGCGTGATCCTGGCACACGCCGCTGCCCTTCGCCACTGCCTCTTCCGCCGTGGTGTTCACGCCGCTGGTGCCGGTGCGGTATTCGACAGTCTCGCGGATTACCTCGGAAAGATTGTGCAGCGTATCGACCATCCCCTGTTCGCTGCGCTCCACCTGCGCGATCAGCCCACGAATCTTCGGCCCCGGCCGGGTAAGTTCGGTGTGGCCCAGGAATGCCCACAGCGGCAGGTGCCCGGCGTGCTGGCCTATCACTCCGGCATTGTCTTCGGTGTCCACCCGCCCGTGACAGGTTACCACAACCCTGGTTGCCCCTTCTTCTACCGAAACCAGCGTGACGTGGTTGAAGTTCTGATCGTCATAGGAAAGTTCCTCGCGCGCGCCGGTAAACTCCATTTCCCAGTCGATGATCTTCTGGCCCTGCGTTTCCTTGGGGGTGAGGCGCAGGCGCTGCACCCCGTGGGATACCGGCTCGGCAAAGCGGTAACTGGTGGTATGGCGGATGGCGAGGCGCATGGCTGGTGGCTGTCCTCCGGCTTACGAAACGAAGCGGTAATCGGTTGAAATCGCACCGGCAAGCTGCTGATTGCCGATGATGAATTCGATCAGGAATTCGTGCAGACCCCGTTCGAATACGTCCTCCACCTTCTTGCCGTGGAGCCGCGTGTCGGCTGCGTTCATGCACAGATGCGATTGTCCCTGCGCACCGTGCAGCCGCGCCAGTTCGACAAGGTTTTCGCGCAGTGCCGCATAGCAGAATACCAGGCTGCGCGGAAAACGCGCATCGAGGATCAGGAAATCGGCGATCGAGCGGGCATCCATGCGCCCGGCATTGAGCCAGCGATAGGCGCGTTCTGCCGAAAGCGATCGCAGCACATTGTCCCACTGACCGGTATCAAGCGGCGTGCCGACATAGGACAGCGAAGGCAGCAGCAGATAATATTTCACGTCGAGAATGCGCGCGGTATTGTCCGCCCGTTCCAGAAAGGTGCCAAGCCGGGCAAAGCAATAGGTTTCGTTGCGCAGCATCGATCCGTGGGTGGCCCCGCGCGCCAGCGTGCTTTCGCGCCGGATCGCCCCCAGCGCGAGGTTGAGGTTGCTTTCGCGCACCGGCCGGGCGAGCAGATCGCGCAAGGTCATCCAGCCTTCGTTGATCGCTTCCCACACTTCCAGCGTGATCGCCGAACGGCAGGCGCGGCCATTTATGCGCGCGCGCTCCACCATCGACAGAACGCTTTCGGAATTGCTCTTCGATCGCAGCACGAAATCGCACACATGCGCGCCCGAATAATCATCGTAAGCCGCTTCATAGGCCTGACGCAGGCCGAGCGTGGTGAGCACCGAACGCCATTCCTGCACCGCACTGTCCGATCCGCGCGTCAGGGTCATCCGGTGCCCGGCTTCGAGCAGCCGCGCGGTATTTTCCGCCCGTTCGAGATAGCGGTACATCCAGAAGATGCCATTGGCGACGCGGCCTAGCATGGGGGTCTGGCCCGATTTCCCGGTTTCGTCATTGCGAGCGAAGCGAAGCAATCCAGTCCCGATGGTTGCTTGTGTGCGCAAGGGTCGGGACTGGATTGCCGCGTCGCCTGCGGCTCCTCGCAATGACGAAGAAGGCAGAGAGTCCTAATCATCGAGCACCCAGCTGTCCTTGGTGCCGCCGCCCTGGCTGGAATTGACCACCAGCGAACCCTTTTTCAGCGCCACCCGCGTCAGCCCGCCCGGCGTGATGTCCACCCCTCCGGGCGAGCACAGCACGAAGGGGCGCAGATCGACATGGCGCGGGGCAAGGCCGCTTTTGGTGAAGATCGGGCAGGTTGAAAGCGAAAGCGTGGGCTGGGCGATGTAATTATCGGGATTGGCCACCAGCTTGGCGCGGAAGGCGGCGATTTCCTTCTTCGACGATGTCGGGCCGATCAGCATTCCATAGCCGCCCGAACCGTGGACTTCCTTCACCACCAGCTGTTCGAGATGGTCGAGCACATATTTCAGGCTGTCCGGATCGGCGCAGCGCCAGGTGTCGACATTGGGCAAAAGCGCCGCCTCGCCGGTGTAGAATTCGACGATATCGGGCATGAAGGAATAGATCGCCTTGTCGTCCGCCACCCCGGTGCCCGGCGCATTGGCGATGGTGATGCGCCCCGCGCGATACACGTCCATTATGCCCGGAATGCCCAGCACGCTGGCCGGGTTGAAGGTCAGCGGATCGAGAAAATCATCATCCACCCGTCGATACAACACATGCACCGGCTGGAAACCTACCGTGGTGCGCATCTGCACCTGCCCGTCCACCACCCTCAGATCGCTGCCTTCGACCAGTTCGGCGCCCATCTGATCGGCCAGAAAGGCGTGTTCGTAATAGGCCGAATTGTAGATGCCGGGAGTGAGCACCGCGATCGTGGGCTTGTCCGGCGCGCCATCGGGAGCGCAGGCGGCCAGGCTCTTGGCCAGCCGCCGCGGATAATCGGAAACCGGCCGCACATTCACCCGGCTGAACAGTTCGGGGAACATCGCCATCATGGTTTCGCGGTTTTCCAGCATGTAGGATACACCGCTGGGAGTGCGCGCATTGTCTTCCAGCACCAGAAAATCATCCGGCCCGGTGCGCACCAGATCGATGCCGGTGATGTGGGTGTAAACGCCGCCGGGCGGGGTGAAGCCGACCATCTGCGGCAGCCAGGCGGAATTGTTGCGGAACAGGCGTTCGGGCAGGCGGCCCGAACGGATGATTTCCTGCCGGTGGTAAAGATCGTGCATGAAGGCGTTCAGCGCCCGCACGCGCTGTTCGATCCCGCGCGACAGCCGCCGCCATTCGGCCCCGGTGATGATCCGCGGCATCATATCGAAGGGGATCAGCCGTTCCTCGGCATCGCCATCGCCATAGACGTTGAAGGTGATCCCGGTCTTGCGAAAGAAGCTCTCGGCCTCGAAATTTTTGCGCCGCATCGCCGCATCGTCTTGCTGGGACAGCCATTGCTGATAGCCGCGATAGGCAGCGCGCACGGAACCGTCAGGCGCATGCATCTCGTCGAACTTCGGTTCTGGCGGGGCGGCCATGAATCCCCTTCTGGTGGGAAGAGAGAGAAAGAGAGACTCCTTCCCCCACTTCGCAGTTGCAGCAACACCTTATCAGAGGATCAGGCCGCGTCCAGTTCCCTTGTCAGCGCCATGATGCAATCGGGTGCGGTGGGGAAACCAAGGTGGGTGCAGCGCAGCGCCACCGCGCG
>JBGSLI010000221.1:0-2538 GCA_041740775.1 Alteraurantiacibacter sp.
CCGCGCGGGGTTGACGCAGGGGCCCCGCGCGCGCCAAGTCGGCCGCAGTCGCAATTTCAGGATCTCCAGCCATGACCTGCCGATTTTTCGCCCTTGCACCGCTCGCGCTTGGAGCAATTTCTCTGCCCGCTTTTGCGCAGGAGGACCCCTATGCTGCCTGCGCAGCGATGGAGAGCGATGCCGAGCGGCTTGCCTGCTTCGATGCCACTCACGCAAATCAGAGCGTAGTGATCGCCGAACAAGCGGTGGAAGCGCGGCAGGAGCGAGAGGAAATCTTCGGCTTTCGCGCGCTGGATGACGAGATCGAGCGCGCCGCCGCCGCGGATGCCGCGGTGACCGCTACGGTAAGCGAAGTTCTTCAGGGCGCGCGCCGTTCGCAGGTGCTGTTGTTCGACAATGGTCAGTTCTGGCGCGAAATCAGCGGATCGACGCTGCGCAACCGCGTGCGCGAAGGCTGGGTGGGGACGATCGGCCGCCACTGGAGCGGCGCCTATGAAATCCGCTTCGAAGGGCGATCGGGATTCCTGCGCGTCGAGCGGATTCAATAGCGCGCCCGCCGATCCTGCGGCTCCCGCTTCAATGCGTGGCAGCAAGGCAACCCAACCTTAACTCCGGCCGGCCTATGCTCGCACTGCAACAGGGGTTCCGCAGGGGGCTTCAGGGTTAATGGACCGCGCGATGACGAATGCAGCAGGTGAGCACGCAGTGCCCGGCGGCACCGATTCCGAACACCGCCACGATGGCCGGGCGCAGGTGGATATCGATTGCGAAATCCGCATCGGCAACCGGGCATGGCGCAGGGCGCGGCTGGCCGATCTGACGCCCGACGGTTTCCAGGTTGCGATACTCGACATGCCCGCGCGCGGCACGCCGCTCTACATCCGCTTTGCCGGGATCCAGATGCTCCAGGCCGAAGTGTGCTGGGCCAGGGCGGATACCGCAGGGTGCCGCTTCGCCGCGCCGATGAGCCCATACGTATTCGATCACATCATCGCCAGCATTGCCTGAAGCCGGGTTAGAGCGGCGGCGGCTTACTGCGCGGCGTCCTCCAGTTCGGCCTCGCCCGCGGCAACGGCATCGAGCAGCGCGCGTTCCACCTTGCGCAGCCGTTCGGGCGAATCGACCTTCATGCCGAGCAGATCGGTGACGTAGAACGTATCCACCGCGCGCTCGCCGTAATGGGTGATATGGGCCGAATTGATCAGCAGGCTCTGTTCGAACATCGCGCGGGTCAGCCGGTTGAGCAGCGCCGGGCGATCGGTGGCGTTCACCTCGATCACGGTAAAGCGGTTCGAAGCATCATTGTCGAAGGCAACTTCGGCCGCCACGCGGAAATTCCGCGCGCGCATGTGCTTCAGCGGCCGCCGCGCCAGGCTGGGCACCATGTCGATGCGATTGGCCAGCGCATCCTCGATCGCCTTTTGCAGGCGCGATAGCTGCGCGGGTTCGCTGAACGGCTTGCCGAGCGGGTCCTGCACCAGGAAATTGTCCACCGCCTTGCCCGCCTTGTTGGTGTGGATGCGCGCGTCGATGATATTGCCGCCCGCCAGATGAATGGCCCCGGCGATGCGGAAGAACAGGCCGGGATGATCATTGCCGATGACGGTCACCAGCGTGGCGCCCAGCGCGGCGTAATATTCGGTGCGGATCGACAGCGATTGCTGCGCCGCCCTGGCATCGGCGTAATGCACCAGATTGATGGCGATCACGTCCTCGGGCTCGGCGATCCAGTAGGTATCGTCGAAACGGTCGTCCAGATCATCCACCAGGTGCGCGCTTGCACCCAGCAGATCGGCCACCCGCTCCTTCTTCGCCGCCACCCGCTCGGCACGGCCGTGGGTCTTGTGGCCCAGCCGCAGCACTTCCTGCGCGGCCTCATACAGATCGGCCAGCAATTGCCGCTTCCAGCTGTTCCACACCCCCGGCCCGACTGCGCGGATATCGACGATGGTAAGCACGGAAAGCAGCCGCAGCCGTTCCAGGCTTTGCACTTCGGCAACGAAATCGGCGATGGTCTTGGCATCGGACAGGTCGCGCTTGAACGCGGTCGCGCTCATCCACAGGTGATAGCGCACCAGCCAGGCGACCAGCTCGGTCTCCTTCTCGTCCAGCCCCAGCCGCGGGCAGAGCTTGCGCGCCACTTCGGCCCCCAGCACCGAATGATCGCCGCCGCGCCCCTTGGCGATATCGTGCAGCAGCGTGGCCACAAACAGCACCCGGCGATTGGCCAGCCGGGGCATGATATCGCTGGCGAGCGGGTGTTCGCCTGTGTGCAGGCCGCGCTCGATCTCGCTCAGCAGGCCGATTGCACGGATGGTGTGTTCGTCCACCGTGTAATGGTGATACATGTCGAACTGCATCTGCGCATTGACCTTGCCGAAATCGGGCACGAAGCGCCCGAACACGCCCGCCTCGTTCATCCAGCGCAGCACGGTTTCGGGATCGCGGCGGCCCGCCAGCACTTCCAGGAACAGCGCATTGGCGCGCGGCTGGCGGCGGGTTTCAACGGTGATCAGCCCGGCGTCGCGGCGGGCGATG
>JBGSLI010000222.1:0-8544 GCA_041740775.1 Alteraurantiacibacter sp.
TCGGGCCGAGCGCGGCGGTCAGATTCCGCATCGGCCCCGCGCGCGGGCGCGTTTCCGCCGATTACCGCTTCCGCGTGGCGGGCGATGCGCAGCCTGCAAGTGGCCCTGCGCTCACACTTTCCGCCGGATTTTAGGCCCGGCGCGTCATTCGCCTTCAATCCCGCGCCCGGCTGGAGTAGGCGCAGTGGATGGATGTCTATCTTCCTATTGCGAATCTTGCGGTCAACGGGCTGGTCATTATCGTTCTGGGCCTGGCCACGGGCATATTGTCGGGCGTGTTCGGCGTAGGCGGCGGGTTTCTCACCACGCCGCTGCTGATCTTTTACGGCATCCCCCCTACCGTGGCCGCCGCCTCGGCCGCCACGCAGGTGACCGGGGCCAGCGTTTCGGGCGTGTTCGCCCACGGCCGCAACAACGGGGTGGATTACCAGATCGGGCTGGTGATGGTGGCGGGCGGGATGATCGGCGCGCTGGTGGGAGCAGGGCTGTTTGCACTGCTGAGCGCGGTGGGCCAGATCGATACCGTTATCAGCATCCTGTATGTGATCCTGCTGGGCACGATCGGCGGCCTGATGCTGCACGAGGCGCTGCAATCGATCGGATTGATCGCCGGGAGCGGAGAACAGCCGCGCGCGGCCAAGCGCCGCCACCACCCGTGGATCGCCGCGCTGCCCTATCGCTGGCGTTTTTACCGTTCGGGCCTTTACATTTCGCCCATCGCGCCGCTGCTGCTGGGGCTGGTGGTGGGCATTCTGACGATGCTGATGGGCGTGGGCGGCGGTTTCATGATGGTGCCCGCGATGCTGTATATCCTGGGCATGAGCGCGCGGGTGGTAGTGGGCACCAGCCTGTTCAACATCCTGTTCATCACCATGCTGGTGACGATGGTTCACGCATTCACCACGCAGGCGGTGGATATCGTGCTGGCGGGCCTGCTGCTGATCGGATCGGTAACCGGGGCGCAATTCGGCACCCGCATCGCGCAATTTGCCAAGCCCGAACATCTGCGCCTGGCGCTGGGGATGATCGTGGTGGCAATCGCGCTACGCATGGCCTGGGGGCTGACCGTCACCCCCGATGAAGTCTATACGGTAGTGCCGTTATGATCGGGTGCGCGCTGCCTTTTCCTGCGCCGGGACGGCTGGTGCTCGCGCTGCTCTGTCTGCTTGCGCTCGCTCTGCCTTCGCCAGCGCTGGCGCAGGGCCGCGATCCCATTCTTGTGCCCGATGTATCCGAACATGATATCGTTTTGCGGCAGGGCTTTACCGGGGCGGATCTGCTGCTGTTCGGAGCGCTGCTCGATCCGGCGGGCGGGCGTGCGCGTGACGGGTACGAGGTGGTGGTGGTGCTGAAGGGGCCGACCGAGGAAATCCGCCTGCGCGAAAAGGAACGCTGGTTCGGTATCTGGGTGAACGCTGACACCACCGCCTATCGTTCGGTCCCCAGCTTCTATGCCATCGCCAGTTCGCGCCCGATTGCCGAAATCGTCGACGAAAACACCGCCGCGATTTACGAACTGGGCCTGCCCTGGCTCCAGCTTTCGCCCACCGGATCGATCGATCCTGCCGAACAGGCGCGCTTTTCCGCCGGTCTGGTGGATCTGCGTCGGCGGCAGGGCCTCTATGCGCAATATGATACCGGCGTAACGGTAAGCGAGAACGTGCTCTACCGCGCGCGCCTGCCGATTCCGTCCAACGTCATTCCGGGGCGTTACGTGGCCGAAACCTTCGCCATTGCCGATGGCCGGGTGATCACCTCGGCAATATCCGAAGTGATGGTGCGCAAAGAAGGCTTCGAAGGCGTGGTGGCTGAGGAGGCAGTGGACAATTCCTTCCTTTACGGCCTGTTCGCGGTCGGGCTTTCGTTGCTGATGGGATGGGCGGCAGGGCGGCTGTTCGCGCTGGTCTGAGCATCACGCTTGCCCGGCGTTTTCCCGCGATTGACCGGATTTTAACTCTGCCCCCTTAGGGCATAAGGCAGCCCCTCAGCCTTGTGAGCCCTTATGACCGACATGCACGGCAGCCAGTTTACCGATACCACTCCCGCAGACGTATCGGGAGAGGCCCCCGACCCTTCCGTGCTGGAGCGCGAGGCGGCGCAGGAGCGCAGCGACGATTGCGCCCGCCAGCCGATCGGCGTGGTGCTGGAAATCGCCGGATCGGGATCGGCCATCGCGCTCGATCTGGTCCGGCTCAACGAATGCATGGCCGATGCCGATCCATCGATTGCGCTGGCCGGGCAGGTCGGCTCGCAGATCAAGATCAAGACCATGGACGGCTGGCTGCTGGCTTCGGTGCGCAACCAGCGGCAGGATCGCCGGGGCGACGGCAATTCGATCGTCGCCAACATCGATTTCCTCGGCGAAGGGCGCGAAGAACGTCTGACCGGCAAGATCCACGGGTTCCGTCGCGGCGTGACGCGCTATCCCATTCCCGGTGCGTTGATCTATCCCGCCACCACCGAGGATCTGCGCCAGATCTACGCCGGTGACGGGCGCAGCGCGATCCAGGTCGGCACCGTCTATCCCACCAGCGATATCCGCGCGGGCCTCTATATCGATGCCATGCTGGGCAAGCACTTCGCGCTGCTGGGTTCCACCGGCACGGGCAAATCCACCACCGCCGCACTGATCCTGCACCGCATCTGTCAGGCCGCGCCGCAGGGCCACATCCTGATGATCGATCCGCACGGCGAATATTCCGCCGCCTTCCGCAATACCGGGCAGATTTTCGACGTTTCCAACCTCGCCATGCCTTACTGGCTGATGAACTTCGAAGAACATTGCGAAGTGCTGCTCAAATCGCAGGGCAATGATCTGCAGAACGACCGGGACATTCTGGCCAAATGCCTGCTTTGCGCGCGGCAGAAGAACCGTCTGGCCGAGAACATGGGCAAGATCACCGTCGATTCGCCCATCCCATATCTTCTCTCGGACCTCACCAATCTGGTGCAGGACGAAATGGGCAAGCTGGACAAGGCCACCAACACCGCGCCCTATATGCGGATCAAGACCAAGATCGACGAATTGAAGGTCGATCCGCGTTACCAGTTCATGTTTTCCGGCATGCTGGTGACCGATACGATGGCGGATTTCATTTCCAAGATCTTCCGCATGCCTTCGGGCGGCAAGCCGATCTCCATCATCGATGTGTCGGGCGTGCCATCGGACATCACCAGCACGGTGGTGGCGGTGCTCAGCCGTCTGGTGTTCGATTTTGCCATCTGGGGCCGCAACGAAAAGACCAGTCCGATCCTGCTGGTGTGCGAGGAAGCGCACCGCTACGTTCCCAACGAGAAGAACGCCGATGGCAATTCGGTCGGCCGCGTGCTCAGCCGGATCGCCAAGGAAGGGCGCAAATACGGGATTTCGCTGGGCCTCATCACCCAGCGGCCATCCGACCTGGCCGAAGGGGTGCTGTCGCAATGCGGCACGATCATTTCCATGCGCCTCAACAATGATCGCGATCAGGCCTTCGTGAAGGCGGCCATGCCCGAAGGCGCGCGCGGCTTTCTCGACAGCATTCCGGCGCTGCGCAATCGCGAATGCATCATTTCGGGCGAAGGCGTATCCATCCCCATGCGCGTGGCGTTCGACAACCTCGAAGAAAACAAGCGCCCGGCATCCGAAGATCCCAGCTTTGTCGATCTGTGGAACCAGGGTGGCGGGGAAGAAGACATGGTGCTGCGCACCGTGCAACGCTGGCGCGCGCAGGGCACCTAGCGCACTTCCCGACTATCGCGACGGAGCTTTCTCGACGAAGCTCCAGCCGAGCACTTCGCCCGCGTGGAAGGGCACCAGTTGTGTGCCGCCCGCAGCGATGGTTTGTGCCACCGGGCAATCGCGCTTCTCCAGCGTCACCGTCCCCTCGTTTGCGGGAAGGCCGTAGAAGGAAGGGCCGCGGAGGCTGGCGAAGCCTTCGAATTGTTCCAGCGCATCTTCCGCATCGAACACGCTGCAATAGCTTTCCAGCGCGAAAGGCGCGTTGAAAATGCCCGCGCAGCCGCATCCGCTCTCCTTGGCGTGGCGCGGGTGCGGGGCGCTGTCGGTGCCGAGGAAAAACTTCGCGCTGCCGCTCACCACCGCGCGGCGCAGCGCCAGCCGGTGCTCCTCGCGCTTGGCCACGGGCAGGCAATAGGCGTGCGGGCGAATTCCGCCGACCAGCATGGCATTGCGGTTGATGTGCAGATGCTGCGGGGTGATGGTGGCGGCGAGATTGGCGGGCGCGCTTTCGACAAAATCCACCGCCTCGGCAGTGGTGATATGTTCGAACACCACCTTCAGATCCGGCAATTGCGCCAGCAGCGGGGCCAGAACCCGGTCGATGAACACCGCCTCGCGGTCGAAAATGTCGATATCGGGCTGCGTCACCTCGCCGTGGACGCACAGCACCATGCCGATTTCGGCCATGGTTTCCAGCACGCCCATGATCCTGGCCACGTCGGTCACGCCGGAATCGGAATTGGTGGTGGCCCCGGCGGGATAGAGCTTGGCTGCGGTGAACACCCCTTCGGCAAAGCCGAGCCGCACCTCTTGCAGATCGGTATTGTCGGTGAGGTAACAGGTCATCAGCGGGGTGAAATCGGCGGAAGGGGGCAGCGCCGCCAGAATCCTCTCGCGATAGGCGCGCGCCGCTGCGATATCAGTGACCGGAGGGGAAAGATTGGGCATCACGATAGCGCGCGCGAACTGGCGCGCGGTGTGCGCCACCACGGCTTCCAGCATGGCGCCATCGCGCAGGTGAACGTGCCAGTCGTCGGGGCGGCGGATGGTGATGGACTGCGTCATGGGATTGCCTATGCCGCGCGCTTGCCTATCTGTCACCCATGAGCATGGGACGATTGATAGGCCGCGCGGTGGTGCGCGTTGCTCCCGCCGATCCGGGCGAGGACGCCGCAGGCTTCCTGCAGGGCCTGCTGACCAATGATGTGGCCGGGCCCACGCCCGTTTACGCCGCACTGTTGAGCGCGCAGGGCAAGACGCTGTTCGATCTGATCGTGTGGCGCGATGGCGATGCAATGCTGCTCGATTGCGAGGCCGACCGGGCCGAAGAACTCGCCAGGCGGCTTGCGCTCTATCGCCTGCGGCGCAAGATTGCGATTGCGCCCGATCCGCTGCTGGGGGTGTTCTGGAGCGATTGCCCGGCAGCAGGGTTCGTCCCCGATCCGCGGCTGGCGGCGCTGGGCCATCGCCGCATCGCCGCGATCTCTGGCGATGATCAGGCGGTGGATGCAGAATGGCTGGCGCACCGGCTGGCGCTGGGGGTGGCAGAAGGCCACGCGGAGACGGGCGATATCCTGTGGCTGGAAACCAATGCCGCAGAACTTGCCGGGGTGAGCTTTTCCAAGGGCTGCTACATCGGCCAGGAAAACACCGCGCGGATGAACTGGCGGCAGAAGATCAACCGGCGGCTGATAGTGGTGCCGCTGGCAACATCGCGCGACGATCGGCGCAGGGCCGCCTATCCGCAACTGGGGCTGGCGGTGGATCACCTGCGGGTGGACGATATCGCCGATGCATTCCTGCCGCCATGGATGCAACTTCGCGCGGGCGAATAGGCCGGGTGCGATTGACCGGAAGCGCGCGGCGGGAGCGGGGAAATTGCCCCCGCCATCCCGACAGGATCAGTTTTCCATCTGGAAGCATGAGAAAGCCACGCCGTATTCCTCGCCTGCATCGACAACATGCGCCTCCACATAGCGGCCTCCCACATCGCTGGCGGAAGAACGGTAGCCTTCGCCATCATAGGGGCCTGCTTCAAGCGGAACCGGGAAGCCGAGCGCATTCAGCCGGGCGATTACATCATCGAAGGGTTCGGAAAAATTCAGGGAAAGCCGCGGATGCTGCATTGCCCTGCGTTCGGCATCCCAGACGATTTCACGCAAGGTCAGCCCGTTCCAGATGCCCGGCAGATCGAGCGTGGCGACAACGCCATCACTGCCTTCATCGCTATAAGTTTCGATTTCGGGCCGCAGGCCACTTCCCACGCCGGGAATATCCAGCGTTCCGGCAGTGATCTTGTCAGCATTCTGTTCCACCATTCCGCGTGAAAGCGCGCGCAGACTTTCGGAAGGCGTGCAATCGGCAGGATCGACAAAGGCCAGAAATTCGCTCAGGTCAGCCGGGCCAGACGGTTGGACTGCTTCGGCCGCCTGCGCGCCCGCGCTTTGCATTGCCGCCGCCGCACTATCGGCGCTTTCGGCTTCGCAGGATGCCAGCAACAGCAGGGCAGGAACGACGAACAGACAATATTTCGATATCACCTTGGCTTTCCTCCAGCATGAAAAAGGCCGCCCGGATCGCTCCGGGTGGCCTTTTTTATGCAATTGCACCAAGTGACGCAAATCACATCGAATAATACATGTCGAATTCAACCGGGCAGGGGGTGGTTTCGGTGCGCATCACCTCTTCCCACTTCAGTTCGATATAGGCATCGATCTGATCCTTGGAGAACACATCGCCCGCCAGCAGGAAATCGTGATCGGCGATGAGCGAATCGAGTGCTTCGCGCAGGGAACCGCAGACGGTGGGAACATTGGCCAGTTCTGCCGGGGGCAGATCATACAGGTTCTTGTCCATCGCTTCGCCCGGATGGATCCGGTTCTGGATTCCGTCCAGCCCCGCCATCAGCAAAGCGGCATAGGCGAGATAGGGATTGGCCATCGCATCGGGGAATCGGAATTCCACCCGCTTGGCCTTTTCGCCCGTGCCATAGGGAATGCGGCAGGACGCCGAACGGTTGCGCGCCGAATAGGCCAGCAGCACCGGCGCCTCGAACCCCGGCACCAGCCGCTTGTAGCTGTTGGTGGTGGGATTGGTGAAGGCGTTCAGCGCCTTGGCGTGCTTGATCACGCCGCCGATGTAATAAAGGCAGGTTTCCGACAATCCGGCATAGCCATTGCCGGCAAAGGTCGGCTTGCCACCGGTCCAGATCGACATGTGGGTGTGCATGCCGCTGCCGTTATCTTCCTTGATCGGCTTGGGCATGAAAGTAGCCGTCTTGCCATAGGCATGGGCAACCTGGTGGACGACGTATTTGTACACCTGCATCCGGTCGGCGGTTTCCACCAGCGTGCCGAAGGTCAGCCCCAGTTCGTGCTGGGCGGCGGCGACTTCGTGGTGGTGCTTGTCGCACGGCAGGCCCATTTCGAGCATGGTCGAAACCATTTCGCCGCGGATGTCCACCGCGCTGTCCACCGGGGCGACGGGGAAATAGCCGCCCTTGGCACGCGGCCGGTGCGCCATGTTGCCGCCTTCGATTTCGGCGCCGGTATTGGTCGGCAGTTCGATATCATCGATCTGGAAACCCGATCCGGCATAGCCGTCTTCGAAGCGGACATCGTCGAACATGAAGAATTCGGCTTCCGGCCCGACATAGACGGTATCGCCGATGCCGGTGGTTTTGAGATAGGCTTCGGCGCGCTTGGCGGTGGAGCGCGGATCGCGGTTGTAACCTTCGCCGGTGGACGGTTCCAGAATATCGCAACAGATCACCATCATCGGGGTGGCGCTGAACGGATCGATATAGGTGGCATCCAGATCGGGCTTCAGGATCATGTCGCTTTCATTGATCACCTTCCATCCGGCGATGGAGGAGCCGTCGAACATCAGCCCTTCTTCGAGCTGGTCTTCATCAAGCGCGCCGGCGACCATGGTGAGGTGCTGCCACTTGCCCTTGGGATCGGTGAAACGCAGATCGACCCATTCGATCTCCTCCTCGGCGATCCGTTTCACGATATCAGCTGCACTGGCCATTATTGTCTTTCCTTCTGGATGGATTGGTCTGGTTGGATTTGAATGCGGTTAAAGCCGAAAACTGTTTTCAAGGGGCGGGATCAGAGCGCGGAATCATCCTGTTCGCCGGTGCGGATGCGGATGGCGCTGGCAATGTCCGAAACGAAGATCTTGCCGTCGCCGATGCGCCCGGTCTTGGCCGCCCCCGCAATCGCTTCCACCACCTGAGCGGCAAGCTGATCGGGCACCACCACTTCCAGCTTCACCTTGGGCAGGAAATCGACCACATATTCGGCCCCGCGATACAATTCGGTGTGGCCCTTCTGGCGACCGAACCCCTTCGCCTCGGTCACGGTGATGCCCGAAACGCCGACTTCGTGCAGCGCGTCCTTCACTTCGTCCAGCTTGAACGGCTTGATGATGGCTTCGATCTTTTTCACTTTGGTTCCTGCACCATTCCTGTGAAGCTTGCCGAACGGCGCCGCATGGACAGCAGCAATCGAACGGACATGCCCGTGCGCCGACAATCTTCTACGAAACGCACTTCAAGAATCATGCCAGAGCTTGCCCTGCCGGGACTAGACAATCGCACGGCCAAACGAAAGGGCGCAATAGCAACAATTCCGCCGCAGGATGCCGAATTTGCGGAACAATCATGCGTGGATGGTGCGCAAGCGATGGTGCGGGCATGTGCGCAGCATGGCGAATTTTTGGGCAGGAGTGCTTACAAACCGGGCATCGGCACAGCGGGCGCGGCAGCCCTCAGAGGCGCAGGCCCGCCAACTCGTCGCAGCCGGCCATCAGGTTCAGCG
>JBGSLI010000223.1:0-2977 GCA_041740775.1 Alteraurantiacibacter sp.
TGGCCGAGTGCGCGGGCCAGCGCCTGCCCCTCCCCGGAATCGACCAGAAAGGGCCCGTTCTCGCTCGCCACCATGCTGCCGATATCGCCCACCCGCGGGGCAACCACGGGCAGGCCCGCCGCCATTGCTTCCACCACCGAGATCGGGAATTGTTCGGATTGGCTGGACAGCGCGAAAATGTCGAAATGGCCGATCAGCCGGTGCGGTTCGGCGACAAAGCCGGGCAGGTGCACGCGGTCCTCCAGCCCCAGCCGTTCGGCCTCGGCCAGAAGGCCCGCGCGTTCGGGCCCTTCGCCCGCGATCACCAATTGCCATTCGTCGGGCAAATCGGCCATCGCCCGCACCAGCACTTCGAGCTGCTTGACCTTGCGCAGCCCGGCCAGGCTGCCGATCCAGTATTCGCCCCTGTGCTTGAGCAGGCCAGGCAGGATATCGCGCTTTGGCGGCGCGGCACAGGCGCGGGTGTCGATGCCGTTGGCGATCCGCCGCACGCGGGTGCGCGGCTGATCCCACTGATGAAGCGCGATATCTTCCAGCGTGGCCGAAGGCACCACCAGCGCCGCCGCCCGTCCCAGCGCGATGCGGCGATACCAGTTGCGCCGCCGTTTCAGCTGCCTGGCCTCGTCCTCGTTGAACCCGTCTTCGTGATGGACAAGCGGCGGCAGCTTGAAGGCATCGGCAAATACGGTGTGCGCCATCACCGCATCGATCGCGCCCCAATTGTAGGTGCAGACAAGATCGTAACCTGCCATCGCCCGTGCCAGAAGCGCCAGCCGCCGCGGCGTGGGTGTGCCGGAAAGCGGGGGGAATTTGGGCCAGCTGATGCGCGGCTTGTTGCCGATCAGATACGCCGCCCCGCGCCGTTCGAGATCGCCCGAAACGATCGCATGATCCGCCTCGCGCCCCCATGCGTTGATCAGGCGGACATTGCGCAATTCCTTGCCCCCTGCATAGAAGGTGGAATGCAGGTGGAGAATCTTCGGCACCCTCGCCTTGCTCATGCGACCTTTTCCAGCAGGCGCGCGATGGCGGCCAGCGCTTCGGGTTCTTCCAGCGTGGGCGCGTGGCCCACCCGGCCCACCGTCACCGTCTCGCAACCGGGCAGCGTATCTGCCATGCGGCGGAAGGTGGCGTCCGACAGGATATCGGACAATTCGCCGCGAAGCGCCAGCACCGGCCTGCCCGTCAGCGCGGCAAAGGCGGGCCACAAATCCGCCCCGCCCACGCCATCACCCTGCGCCAGCGGATCGGCGATGTGCATGTCGTAATCGAAGGTGATGCGCCCACCGCCGCCCACGCACATCAGCCGTTTCGCCAGCCGGAGCCAGTCTTTCATTGCATAATCGGGATAGGCGGCACCATTGGTTTCCTTCAGCGCGCGGGCGGCGTGCATCCAGGTGGGAAAATTGCGGCCCTGTCCCACGTAATCGCGAATCCGCGCCAGCCCGGCCTCCTCGATCTCGGGGCCGATATCGTTGAGCACCACGCCCGCCAGCCGACCGGGATCCTGCGCGGCGAGCAGCATGGTGACGATCCCGCCCAGCGAAGTGCCCAGCGCCACCACCTTTTCCAGCTGCGCGCTTTCGAACAATGCGGCGATATCGGCGACATATTGCGCGGGCGTGTAGCTGGCCGAATCCCTGGCGTAATCGCTATCTCCGCGGCCGCGCAGATCGGGGCAGATCATCCGCCATTCGCCCGCGAAGGCATCGGCCACCGGCTCGAAATCGCGGGCGTTGCGGGTGAGGCCGGGAATGCACAGGATCGGCGGGCGATCATCGCGTCCCGGATAATCGCGGTAATGCAGCGTCAAGCCGTCACCGCTTTCCCATGTCCCGTGCCCAAAGGCGGCTGTGGCCACACCTGCTCCTGAAGTTTGCCCCCACCTTGCGGCGGGCCGATATGATGGCCACTAATGATAGGATGCGCGCCGAACCGCAACCTGCACCCTATCGCCCCGATGCGAAAATTCGTGAAATCGCCCAATTTCTCGCCGATCCGGTGGAAGGCGCGGCGTTTCCGCGCCACCAGTTGCGCTTCCGCAACAAAAGCTGGGACAAGGCAGTGGGGCTGGACAGCCTGACCGATGCGCAATGGGTGGATCACTTCGGCCGCTTTGAGCCGCTGCCCGATAATCTGCCGCAGCCGCTCGCCCTGCGGTATCACGGGCACCAGTTTCGCGCCTATAATCCCCAGATCGGCGACGGACGCGGGTTCCTGTTTGCGCAAATGCGCGATGCGGACGGGCGCCTGCTCGATTGCGGGACCAAGGGCAGCGGCACCACGCCATACAGCCGCACGGCGGACGGGCGGCTGACTCTGAAGGGCGCAATGCGCGAAGTGCTGGCCACCGAAATGCTCGAAGCGCTGGGCGTCTATACCTCCAAGACCTTCTCGGTCATCGAAACGTGCGAGAATCTGTGGCGTGACGACGAACCCAGCCCCGCGCGTTCCGCAATATTGGTGCGCCTGTCGCACGGCCACATCCGCATCGGCAGTTTCCAGCGGCTGATGGCGCTGGAAGAACACGCCGCGCTGGCACAATTGGTCGATTACTGCCTCGACGCCTTTCCCGGCCCACCGCCGCCCGCCGATGCACCGGGGCGCGACGAACCGGCGGTGATCCTGCTCCATCAGGTGGTGGAACGGCTGGCCGATCTGGCCGCCGCCTACATGGTGGCAGGCTTCGTCCACGGCGTGCTCAACACCGACAATATGAACATTTCCGGGGAAAGCTTCGATTACGGCCCGTGGCGCTGGCTGCCCCGGTGGGAACCCGGCTTTACCGCCGCCTATTTCGATCACTCAGGGCTTTACGCCTTCGGCCGCCAGCCCGAAGCGATCCACTGGAACCTGGGCCAATTGGCGATCGCGCTGCGCCCTCTGGCCGAAACGGCACCGCTGGTCGCCGCGCTCGACCGGTTCGGGCCGCTCTATGGCGAAGCGATGATGCGGCGGTTCTGCTGGCGGCTGGGGG
>JBGSLI010000224.1:0-4182 GCA_041740775.1 Alteraurantiacibacter sp.
TGCAGCCAGCGAGCAGCCCGGCAAGCAGCGCGGGGATCAGCCCGCAGGCACGAGCGCGCGATGGCATGGGCCGATCCACCTTCAACCAGCCCGGATCAGAAATTGCGCCTGATCTGGAAGGTGAACTGGCGCCCGCGCGCGCTGTGCAGGCTGGAGAGGAAGCCGAAGCTTTCGTCGGCCAGCGGCGGATCCTTGTCGAACAGATTGTTCACCCCCAGCCGCACCCGCGTTCCGTCAAGCAGGCCACCGTCCTCGAAGGCGTAGCCCACCGAAAGGTTGACGGTAAGCCAGTTATCCACCGGGAAAAATGACCCCGGATCAGGATTGGGATCGCCATTGATGTCGGTGGCATCCTGGGTCGCCGAATCATTGAGCACCCGGCCGACATATTGCGCAAACAGGCGCACATCGAACGGGCCGGATTCGAAATTGGCCGTGCCCGACCAGCGCCATTTCGGCCTGCCGTTCAAACGCCGCAACTGGCCAATATCGCTGATTACGAGGCTGTCAGGCAGCGTGCCATCGGCCACCGCGTCGAGCAGCGCCTGCCCCTCTTCGCCGGGCGATTGGAAAAAGCTGTCGAGCAAGGCGGCGTTAAAGCCAATGTCGAAATTACCCAGGCCGCCAATATCGCCAAAATCCCACGCCACGCCGAAATCCCAGCCCTTCACGGTGCGGCTGTCCAGATTGAGATAGGGATCCTCAACCAGCAGGACATCGCCCACCGCTTCCAGCCCGGTGCCCGCAAACAGCGCGATCTGATCGGCATCGGGCGCTTCGCGGATCACATTGGGGTTGGACGATCCGGCAAGCCGCAGCAGCAGATCGAGCGCAATGGCGTTGTCGTCGCCGAACACACCCACGATGCCGTCCTGTCCCACCCGCCAGTAATCCACCGTGACGGTCAGCCCCGGCAGGAAAGTGGGCGTTACCACCGCCCCCAGATTGATGCTTTCGGTATCTTCGGATTGCAGTTCATTGGTTCCGGTGCGCAGCGATATCGTGCCTTCACCCACGCAATTGTCGAAACTGGCGATCTGATCCTTCAGGATCTGCGCAAAGCACTGCACAAAATCATCGCGGGTGTTGACGCGGGTGGTGCCCGCATCGTTCACTTGCACCAGATTGGGCGCGCGGAAGCCCTGCGACCACGCGCCACGCAGCATCAGCATATCGAACACCGTCCACGATGCCGCCACGCGCGGCACCACGGCGGTTTCGTTGATATCGGAGAATCGTTCGAACCGGCCCGCCAATTGCAGATCGAAGCCCTGCACCAGCGGGATGTTCATATCGTCGGATATCAGCGGCACGAACAATTCGGCAAAGCCCGAATAGACCTCGCGCGAACCATTGGTGTCGGGCGAGGGGCTGGAACCCAGCACGTCGCTGCCGAAGAAATCGCCGGTCACGCTGTCGGTAAAGGTGAAGGTGCCGTCCAGCCGCGGATCGCGATCATCGCTGAAGGATTCGCGGCGCACCTCAACGCCTGCGGCAATACCCAGATTGCCGCCGGGCAGGGTGAACAGATCATCGCGCGACACTTTGAAATCGGCCAGCGCCAGCGTGGTCTGCCCCTTGCGGAACACATCGATGCGGATTGCGTCCAGCGCCGCTTCGGAACTGGGAGTGCAATCGCCATTGGCGCGGGCAAATTCCAGATCGGGGAAAAAACAGCCGCCGTTGAACGGGTTGTAGGCGGATGGATCGTTCAGATTGATCTGGTTTTGCAGAGCGGTGGTGGAAATGCGCCCTGCGGTAAAATCATTCTTGTTGGCTTGGTGGTAAACCAGCCCGGTATCGAAATCCCAGCCGCCCAGTTCGCCCTGCAGCCCCAGCACAAGGCGGAAATCATCCTTGGTCACGGTGCCCCGGCGCGGCCCGGCATCCAGAATGCGGATGCGTTCCATGATAAGATCGCGGCCACTGGCATTCACCCCGTTGATGCCCGATGTCAGCCGGTTGGGATTGGGCGTGCCATCGAGCAGCAGGGTCGCCCCGAACGGGTTCCAGAAGGCATTGCGCGATATGCCGATCGGCACAGCGGTCAGATTGGCGCTCGATTCGCGCAGGCGGCTATCCTTTGTGCGGTAGAAGGTGCCTTCGAAATAGAGTTCGAGCGAATCGCTGAATTCGTGGTTGAACAGCAGCGCGCCATTGAACCGGTTCTTGTCCGAAAACAGCGTACGGTCCGCATCCAGATCGAACTGCAAGTCCTGATCGACTCCGGTGCCGTTATCCGCGCAAAGGCCATTGCCCAGATCGAGCAGACATCCGGCAAAGGTGTTCGGCTGGATCGCAAAATCATCATCCCCGATCGTGGTGGCGCCGGCTGCACCCGATCCCTGGATATCAAACTGGCCCCACGGCGTCAGCGTGGAAAGATTGTCGAAGTTCGAATCGCCTTCGAACGGCGTTCCGACTAGGCGCGGATCGCTCCTGCGATCGCTGCTGCGCGAAAAATGGTGCGCCGTGGCGGGAATGCCGTTTTCGCGGAAATAGCTGCCGTAAAGCGTGATATTGCTGCGGCCGCCGTTGAAATCGAAGCCGTAACCGCCCCGGATGCTGCCGTTCCACAGGCCGGTGCTGTCAGAGGTGCGGAAATTGCCTTCCAGAAATCCGCCCTGGCGATTGCTGCGCAGCACGGTGTTGACCACGCCCGCCACCGCATCGGCACCGTAAATCGCCGAAGCGCCATCGCGCAGCACTTCCAGTCGGCGCACGCTTCCGGGCGCGATGGAATTGGTGTCGGGCGATACCACCGGCACCAGCAGTTCGGTCTGGAAACCGGGATCGAGCACCATCCGGCGGCCGTTTATCAGCAGCAGCGTATTGCCGGTGCCCAGTTCGCGCAGATTGATCGAGGCGATATCGCCGCGCGCAGAATTGATCCCGCCGGTGGTGTTCTGTTCATTGAAGGCCACCGCGCCCGCCTGCGGAATGGCGCGGAACAATTCGTCGCCCGATGAAGGGTTGATCGCTTCGATCTGCCTTTCGTCCACTACGGTAACGGGCAGCACATCATCGATCTGCGCGCCGCGGATCTGGCTGCCGGTAACGATGATGACCTGATTGTTGGCGGTTTGCGAAGCCTGGCCCGCATCCTGATCGGAATTCTGCGCTGTCTGCGCGGTTTGCGCTTCGGGCGCGGTCTGTGCATGTGCCGGAATGGCCACAGTGGCAATCAGACTGGCGCTGGATAGCAGCATGACCCTGCCGAAATTGTGCTTTTGCATGAGTTTAACTCCCCGTCTTTTTCAATCTGCGTTTCGCCTGGTGATCCAGTTTTCGAACAATGTGGGCCACTGGTTGATGATCTGATCGGGACCGCCGATCCCCCAGCCGTGGCCGCCTTCTTCAAAGATGTGCAGTTCGGCCTGCGCTCCAGACCCGGTCAACGCCGAAAACAGGGCGATCCCGTGACCGGGCGGGGTGATGGGATCATCCGCTGCCGAAAAGATCAGCGTGGGCGGTGCCTGCGCCGAAGCATGGGTATCGAGCGACCAGGCATCCTGCGCTGCCGTATCAGGATCGCGGCCAATGATTTCGCGCCTTGTGCGCGTTGTGTCATAGGGACTGCGCAACGACACCACCGGAAACAGCAGCACCGCAAAATCGGGCCGCGCCGAGGCGTTCTCGTAGGCATCGGCGCCCGCATACAGCGCGTGATCGGGGCGATATGCGGTGTAGCCGGCCAGATGCCCTCCGGCGGAAAATCCCATGATCCCGATCTGCTGCGGGTTGATATCGAAATCGGCGGCGCGCGTGCGCACGATCCTCATCGCGCGCTGGGCATCGATGAAGGGCACGCTGGCATCCCAGCCATCGGCGGGCAGGCGATAGATCAGTTCGAACACGGTATAGCCCTGCAATTGCAGCCAGCTTGCCGCAGGGGTACTTTCTTTCCACAACTGGATGCGGAAATAGCCGCCCCCGCCGCACACGATCACCGCCTTGCCATTGCCGATATTGGGGCGATAGACGCGCATGCGCGGGGTGCTGATGCTGGACAATGCGCCATAGCCCGCCCCTGCCCCGCCGATGCGTTCTTCACCACTTGGCCCGCCATTGCCCGGCCCTCGCCCGTTTCCGGGCCACAGCGCGATTTCCTCGTGCGGATGCGCGCGCACCAGCGCGGGGCTGGCCATCGTGGCGAGCGTGCTGGTGGCCGCCAGCGCCAGG
>JBGSLI010000225.1:0-3339 GCA_041740775.1 Alteraurantiacibacter sp.
CGCCCGGCCCACCGCGCGACCCAGCTTCCAGCAGCGGCGCGGGCTGGGCAGCGGGTGCTGCACGGTGTTGATCGCGATCGGCACCAGCTTTACCGGGAACGCCTCTGCCCCCGGCCACGCCAGTTCGAACGGCACCGCCACCGCATGATCCACCAGCATCGCCTGGCAGGTGACGGGATCGAATTCGTCCGCCACGATGCTTTCGATGATGTGCCATGACAGCGCGGGATGCCCGGCAAAGGCGCGGGCGAAGGCGATGCCCCAGCCTTCATCCTCGTGCCGGTATTCGCTGGCCGCGCCCACCGCGAAAGTGGGCATCTTGTCGAGGAAGAAATTGAGCCCGTGATCGTTGTAGAACACCACCGCCACATCGGGCTTTTCGCGCGCCAGCCATTCATGCACCGGGGCAAAGCCATCGAAAAAGGGCTTCCAGTAGGGATCGTTTTGCAACCCTCTGGCGATAGCGTTGCCGATGCCGGGGACGTGGCTTGTGAACAGACCGCCTGCAACAGTGCTCATTGCGAAACCCTCGTTTCCGTAGTGCCATGCGCCAGCAGCGCGGCCTTGAAATCATCCAGCGCCATGCCAGTCTGGATGGCGCCCAGATCCTGCACGTTGAGGCCCAGAATGCCCGCCAGCTTGGCGAGGTAATAGACATTGCCGCCCGCCGCGATCATCGCCGGAACATCGCGCCGCCGCACCGCATCTGCCTGCGCCTCGCTCAGCCCGAAATGCGCGATATAGGCCTCCTCATTGGCGACAAAGGCTTCGCGGTTGCTCGCATCGTTGAAGGAAAAGCACATGGCGTTGAGCGCATAGCCCGATCGTGCGGCATCGCCATCGAACACCGGGGTTCCGGGAATGGCGCGCTTGCCGGCGGCATCGGTGCGGGAGAATGGCAGCATGACAGGACTCCGGTCTGACTTGCCGAATCACATCACAGGCGAGCCGGACAAAATCATTGCGCCCGGTCAAAAATGCCGCATGCGGCGGGCGGCAGTTTTGCAGCGGCCTTTCCTACACGGGGGAAATTTGCCTAGCCGCAGCGAAACAACATCCCCACTGCAAAGGCCCGCCATGCCCCGCCCATCGCTGTTCGAACTCGCCCGCATCCTGCTGCGCCGCCGCCAGCCGCGGCGCAGTGTGGAAACGCTTTCCGCCTCCCCCGATCTCGCCACCGTGGCGGAGCCAGCCTTGCCGCAGGCCACTCCTCTCGCGCCGGTGGACACCACCAGCGCGCGCGGGATAGGGCCGGACGGAATCGCGCTGATCAAGCAGTTCGAGGGGCTGGCGAGGCTTCGGGCAGACGGGCTGGTGGAAGCCTATCCCGATCCCGGAACGGGCGGCGATCCGTGGACCATCGGCTGGGGATCGACCGGTCCCGACCGTTTCCACGGCGGGCGCATCGGCCCCAAAACCGTGTGGACACAGCCGCAATGCGATGCGCGGCTGGAAGTCGACCTCGCCCGCTACGCCAATGAGGTCGATCGCGCATTGGGCGATGCTCCCGCCAGCCAGCAGCAATTCGATGCGCTGGTGAGCTTCCATTACAACACCGGCGCGATTGGCAGCGCCACGCTGACGCGCAAGCACAGGGCAGGCGATTTTGCCGGGGCCGCGCGCGAATTCGATCGCTGGGTGAACGCCGAGGGGCGGGTGATGAAGGGCCTCGTCCGCCGCCGCATGGCAGAGGCCGAATTGTACCGGCGCGGCTGAAACCGGGCATGATCGGAAAGCGCGCTAGATATCGTTGCGGATCGTGGCCAGCGCGCCGCCGTCAATCTCCCATTTCGCGCCGTTGACATAACTCGCTTCGGCCGAAAGCAGGAAGCTCACCACATCGCCCACCTCGCGTGGCTGGCCGACGCGGTTGAGCGTTGCCACTTGCCCCAGCTTCGCCATTCCCGCCGCCACATCGCCATCGAACATCTGTTCGAGCATTCCCACCAGCAGCGGGGTTTCGATCACGCCGGGCATCACGCAATTCACCCGCACGCCTTTTTGCGCCACTTCGGATGCCGCAGTGCGGGTGAGGCCCACCGCGCCGTGCTTGGCAGCATTGTAGGCACAGGCACCTGCCAGCCCGCGTTCCGATCCGATGCTGGCGGTATTGACCACCGCGCCGCTTTCCGCCGCTACCATATGCGGCAGCACGAAGCGCAGGCCAAGGAACATGGAGCGCAGGTTCACGCGGATGATACGATCGAACATGGCCACGTCATATTCGTGCGTGGGGGCCAGATCGCCTTCGATCCCGGCGTTGTTGAAAAAGCCGTCCACTTTGCCAAATGCTCCCATCGCGGCGCTGGCATAAGCGGCCACCGCATCCGCATCGGCGCAATCGGCGACATGGGCGATGGCATTATGGCCGCGCGCTGCCAGTTCTCCCGCGCGCACCGCCAGCCGGTCGCCGTCGATATCGACCATCAGTAGCGATGCGCCTTCGCGGGCGAGGATTTCGCAGGTGGAAAAACCGATCGCGCCCGCCGCGCCGGTAACGATGATGGCGGAATTCTGGTGGCGTAATGCCATTCTCACTCTCCCTATTCGTCATTGCGAGCGATGCGAAGCAATCCAGTCCCGCCGTTGCGGATGTGCGCAAAGGCTGGACTGGATTGCCGCGTCGCCTGCGGCTCCTCGCAATGACGGATGCAATTCAACTTACCCTGATCTGATCGAAAGCCACGCCGATATCCTCAGCCATCACCATGGCGGTGGCGCGGCCCGCACCGAACACGCCGCCGCCCGGATGCTGGAACGGCCCCACCAGATAGAGCCGTTCCACGCCGGGCACGCGATATCCGCCCAGTTCCGCCGTTGGCCGGTGTGCGCCCGATTGATAGGTGGTGGTGGCGATGCCGTGCAGATCGCCCCGCCGGAAGCTGGGGCTGGTGCGCTCCATATCCACCGGGCTGTCGCAATGATAATCGATCACCGCATCGGGCAGATTGTCGATATATTTGCCCATGTGCGCGATCATCCCTTGCGCAAATTCATCCTTGGCCGTGTCCCAGTCTCGCCCGTCCTTGCGCGCATAGGGGACATAGTCCCAGGCGTGGAAAATCGCCTTGCCCGGCGGACAGCGGCTCGGATCGTGCTGGGTCAGCTGGCCCACCCCGACCAATGGCGTGGGGCTGAAATTGCCGTAGCGCAATTCGTCAAACGCGCGGCGCAGGTTTTCATATTGCGCGGGCATCAATTCATACATCACCGCTGAAAGATCGCTGCCGTCGGCGTTCTTCGCCCGGAACCGCAGCGGGGCATCGAGCGCGGCGTGGACGGTGAAGCAGGCGGCATCGGTGATATGCGTGCGCTTTGCCCGCGCGGCGGCGGCGGGCG
>JBGSLI010000226.1:0-1653 GCA_041740775.1 Alteraurantiacibacter sp.
ACCAGCACCGCCTCGCGTCCGGCGGCCATCGCCAGCGCCACCGCCAGAAAGGTGAGGAAAAAGGGTGCCATCACCGGCCACGCTATCGCACCCGGCCAGCCCTCCATCAAGGGGCTGCGCGGAGCGAAGGCGTGATGGCGCGTGCCGCGCGCGGCAGAGCGCCAAGCTACAAGGCGGGCAGAAAGGGCACCGATCGATTTCCCGGCAGGGAGCTGACCGGCGGCCGCCCTATTGCGACGATTCGGCTGGCGGTGTTTCGTATGGCTCGCCGTTGCTCGCCTGCCATGCCCCGGTCATCCAGATGGCCGAAAGGATGAGGATCGCGGCCGCAAGGCTGATCAACAGCACCCAGCGCACCACGCCTTCCTTCGAGCCTCCCGAAGCGTCATTGTCGTCGATGTGTATCTTGTCGCCTTCCTTGTAACTCATGGCTATTGCCTTCCGTCTCAACTACGATCCCCGCGCAATCGAAACGGGCGGAACGGCAGACGGTTCCGCGATCAGGCGGCACAAACCCTGAGAGGCTGGGTCAGGGCGGCAGGGGTCAGTCGCGCAGCAATTCGTTGATCCCGGTCTTGGCGCGGGTCTGCGCGTCCACCGTCTTGACGATCACCGCGCAATAGAGGCTTGGGCCTGGCGTGCCGTCGGGCAAGGGCTTGCCGGGCAGCGATCCGGGCACCACCACGGCATAGGGCGGCACCTGCCCGCGATGGACTTCGCCGGTAGCGCGATCGACGATCTTGGTCGAAGCGCCCAGATAAACGCCCATCGAAAGCACCGCGCCTTCGCCCACGCGCACGCCTTCGGCCACTTCGGCGCGCGCGCCGATGAAAGCCCCGTCGCCGATGATGACAGGTTCTGCCTGCAGGGGTTCGAGCACGCCGCCGATCCCCGCGCCGCCCGATATGTGAACATTTCTGCCGATCTGCGCGCAGGAACCGACCGTGGCCCAGGTGTCCACCATCGTTCCTTCGCCGACATAGGCGCCGATATTGACGAAGCTGGGCATCAGCACCGCGCCGGGCGCGATAAAGGCGCCACGCCGCGCGATTGCTCCGGGCACCACGCGAAAGCCCGCTTCGTCAAACCGGTCTTGCCCCCATCCGGCGAATTTGGAGGCGACCTTGTCAAATGCCGGTGTGCCCGCCGATCCGCCTTCCATCACCCGGTTGGCGTGCAGGCGGAAGGACAGCAGCACCGCCTTCTTGAGCCATTGATTGACCTGCCAGCCGCCCTTGCCATCAGGCTCGGCCACGCGCGCCCTGCCGTAATCGAGCAGCTCGATCGCTTCGTCCACCAGATGGCGGACATCGCTGTCGGCAGGGGTGATTTCGGCCCGGTTTTCCCAGGCCTGATCGATCGCGGTGACGAGTTCGGCGGTCATGATTGCAACTCTCCGGTAGCTGGGCCGGGTGCGGCCTGGAATATGCCGAGCGGCTAGCCCCTCGCGCCCGCGCGCACAAGCGCGAGACATTGGGTTAGGCAAAATCCTTCATATCGGATTATGCAGTGCAGGCGCATCGCGGCGCCATGCCACAAGGGTTCGCCATGAGACATTCGGGCAGCAATCTGTGCCACAAGGGGCGCTTTGGGAAGTATCATTGCGGCGCGGCGCTGGCGGCGCTGGCCTTGCTGGCGGGGTGCGGGGGCAGC
>JBGSLI010000227.1:0-2461 GCA_041740775.1 Alteraurantiacibacter sp.
GCCGCCGCCGCCGCGCTGCGCGTGGCCGAAGGCGGCCAGCCGCTGCGCACGATCCGGGTGCTGTTTGCAGGGGCAGAGGAAACCGGTTTGTGGGGCAGCACGGCCTATTCCGTCGCCCATGCCGATGAAGAAATCGGCGTAGGGCTGGAAAGCGATTTCGGCGCCGGGCTGATCTGGCGGATGGAGAGCAATTTCTCGCGTAGCAATCCGGCGCTGTTTGACCGGCTTGCCCGCGCGGTGGAAGGGTATGGCGTTCTGCCCGCACCGCAGATCGTCGCCACCGGCGGGGCGGATCTCAATATCCTGCGCGATCAGCGCGGGGCGATCATCGATCTGCAACAGGACGGCAGCCGCTATTTCGATCTGCACCACACCGCCAATGATACGCTGGACAAGATCGATCCGGGTGAACTGGCGCAGAATGTGGCGGTGTGGACCGCCGTGGCCCAGGTGCTGGCCAATCATCCCGGCAGTTTCCTGGGGGCAGAACCGATCGCGGGCGAGTAAGCCTGCTTGCCCGAAACCGGCGCACGGTTTAGGGCGCACGCGCACACGAATGGCTTGGTAAGGGCCTGTAGCTCAGTGGTTAGAGCTGGCCGCTCATAACGGCTAGGTCGCGGGTTCGAATCCTGCCGGGCCCACCAGCCCTTCGTGCGTGGTTTTCGGAAGTCAGGCGCTCGGCCCCGCAGCGGAGAGCGCGAGATGCGGGCAATCGGCCGCCACCAGCCCGTCATCGTCCCAGCGTTCGATATATTGTGCCTGCCCGTCACCCGCTACGCATTGCCTGCCCCGGCGGCAGGCGCGGGTTTCCGGCGCGTCGATCGCGGTGATGCGGATGCGTTCCTCGCCGCAGCGGATGGTATCGCCATCGGTGACCGAACAGGTGATGGCATCGGGTGCCGGATAAGCGAGAGAAAGTGCGAGCGCGGGGATGGCAAGGATCATGCCGCCCGCAATAGAGCTGCAACTGCCGCTTCCGCCCGCCGATCAGCCTCCGCTTCGGATGCTTAGAGTATCAGAAGGGCCGCGTTACACGTTGAACTTGAAGTGCAATATGTCGCCATCCTGCACCACATATTCCTTGCCCTCCTGGCGCAGCTTGCCGGCCTCCTTTGCCCCCGCTTCACCGCCCAGCGATACGTAATCATCGTAGGCGATGGTTTCGGCACGGATGAAGCCGCGTTCGAAATCGCTGTGGATCTCGCCCGCTGCCTGCGGGGCCTTTGCGCCAGCGGGAAAGGTCCAGGCGCGCGCTTCCTTGGGGCCAACGGTGAAGAAGGTTTTCAGCCCCAGCAATTTGTATCCGGCGCGGATCACCCGCGCCAGTCCGCTTTCCGAAAGCCCCAGATCGGCGAGATATTCGCCGCGTTCGTCGGGCTCCATCGCCACCAGTTCGGATTCGATCGCGGCCGAAACGACCACTGCCTGCGCGCCTTCTGCGGCGGCCTTTTCAAACACGCGGGCGGAAAGCTCATTGCCCTGTGATGCGTCCTGTTCGGCCACATTGCACACATACAGCACCGGCTTGGCGGTGAGCAATTGCGCCTGATCGAGCAGCCGCTGTTCCTCTTCGTCGGCGGGCTGGGTGAGCCGCGCGGGCTTTCCCTCGCGCAGCAGTTCGAGCGCCTGGCCCAGCACGCTCGCCATGGCCCTGGCTTCCTTGTCGCCGGTGGTTGCGCGCTTGGCCGCGGCGGGCACGCGCTTTTCCAGGCTTTCCAGATCGGACAGCATCAGTTCGGTTTCCACCACCTCGGCATCGGCGATGGGATCGATCTTGTTGGCGACATGCTGGATATCGTCATCTTCAAAGCAGCGCAGCACGTGGACGATGGCATCGACTTCGCGGATATTGCCGAGGAACTGGTTGCCCAGCCCTTCGCCCGCGCTCGCGCCCTTCACCAGCCCGGCGATATCGACGAAGCCCAATTGGGTGGGGATGATCTTTGCGCTCTTGCCGATGGCGGCGATCGCATCCAGCCGTTCATCGGGCACCGATACCTGGCCGACATTGGGCTCGATCGTGCAGAACGGATAATTGGCCGCCTGCGCCGCCTGCGTTTCGGTAAGGGCGTTGAAAAGGGTGGACTTGCCGACATTGGGCAGGCCGACGATCCCGCAGCGGAATCCCATGGAAATGTTACCTTTGGCTAATGGCAAGAAACGGTTGCGCGCCCCTTAGCCGTCGCCTGCGCCGAATGCCAGAGCCGGAAAGGTAGCGGGGGGAGTCTGCGGGTTGCTTGCGGGCGGGTAAACCGCTTTTCAATCTGTGCGCGATAGGCGGGGCGCATGATATTGCGCATGTTCTGGATGCCGGTGCTGGCCGCCGCGCTTGCCGCCTGTGCGGCAGGAAATGCCGATCCTTTGGCCGAAGCGCGCGAGGCCTATGCCGCGCAGGATCACGCCGCCGCACGCGCGCTTGCGCTGGCCGTGCTGGCGGATGATCCGCGTGATGGTGCCGCGC
>JBGSLI010000228.1:0-4654 GCA_041740775.1 Alteraurantiacibacter sp.
GGCTCGATGCGCAGGCGGTGCGCGCGGTGGAGCGGCACGGCGCGGTTTTCGTCACCCTGTAGGCCGATGCGCCCGCAGAACCCCGGCTGCCGCCCGATTTCGGCAATCCGGCGCTCGATCATTTCTGGTGGCAACAGGGCACATGGGATGGCCGCGCCTTCGACGCTGTCGAAAATGTGATGGACCCGTTCCACACCGGCCATCTGCACCACGGCTTCATCCGGCGGCGTGACCGGCGGTTGCCGGTGGAACTTGTGGTCACCAGGCACGGCGACGGGATCGAGATGGCGATCGAACAGCCGCAGCCCGATTTCGGCCTGATGTCGCGCTTTCTCGAACGTGACCGGTCGCGCAGCGTCTCGCGCTATTACCCGCCCACCATCGTGCAGGCGCGGTGGGAGGGGGAGGCCGCGCTGACATTGTGCGTTACCGCCATCTTCACCCCCGCAACCGACACCAGCTTCACCCCCTTCGCGCGCTTTTCCACCCCCAAAGGCATGGCTCCGGCATGGCTGAAACAGGCCGCGATCCGGCTGTTCCTGCGTCCGGTGGTGGCGCAGGACCGCAAAGCGCTGGCGATGCAGCACGGCGTGATGCGCGCCTTCGGCCATCCGCAATTCACTTCCGGGCCGGGAGATATCCTCGGTAACCGGCTGCATCTGTTGTGGAAGGGTGAGCGCCTGCCCGAAGGCGCCGATGCGCCGGTGCGGGCGATGTTATGAAGCGATAGGCTCTGCGCGCCCATCGCCCGCGCGGCCCATCCAGAGCCCCACCCGGTCCACCGCGCGCATTTGCAGGATCGCCAGCGCAGGCACCAGCAATTGCTGCAAAATCGTGCCGAACAATATCCCGAAGCCCAGGCTGGCCGACATCGGGATGAGGAATTGCGCCTGCAGATCGGTTTCGAAAGTGATCGGGGCAACCCCCAGAAAGGTGGTGATGGCAGTGAGGATGACCGGGCGGAAGCGCGATTTGGCCGCGTCGATGATCGCCGCCTTGCGTTCCATGCCGGACGCCAGATTCTCGTTCATGAAATCGATCATCACCAGCCCGCCGTTGATGACCACGCCCGACAGCGCGATCACCCCGAACAGCGATGCCAGCCCCAGCGAGATGCCCAGCAGCAGGTGCCCGATCAGCGCCCCGATCATGCCGAAGGGGATCGCCGCCATGATCACCAGCGGCTGCACATAGGAACGGAAAGGTATCGCCAGCAGCGCATAGATGCCCGCCAGCGCCAGCATGAAGGCCCCGCCAATATCGCCGAAACTTTCCTCCTGCTGTTCCTGCTCGCCGCCGAACTCGTAACGGAAACCGGGATAATCCGCCGCAATCGGAGGCAGCAGTTCGCCCGTCAGAAGCGTGGCGATTTCCTGGCTGGTGATGGTGTCGGTATCCAGATCGGCGGTGATGGTGTGGATGCGAAAGCCATCCTCGCGCTGGATCGATGTGGGGGCGGTGGAAAATTCGATCTCGGCGAGGCTGGAGAGCGGCACCTGCCCGCCCGGCACGCGCACCCGGTAGCGGCCGATTTCGGCTACCGTATCGCGCTGGTTTTCGGGCAAGCGGACATAGACGCGCATATCCTCCCGCCCGCGCTGCACGCGCACCGCCTCGGCCCCGAAAAAGGCCGCGCGCACCTGCCCAGCCAGATCCTGCAAGGTGAGGCCGAGCGTGCGCGCCGAAGGCTTGAGCACCAGTTCCACCTGCCGCACGCCATCGTCCTGATCGCTCTGTATATCGAATACGCCTGCCACCCGGCCAAGGCTGGCCATCAGCTGTTGCGATGCTTCTTCCAGCTTCTCCTCATCAGGGTGCGACAGGCGGATATTGACCGGATCGCCCGCCGAAATCAGGCTGGAACTCAGCGAGAAGGAACGCGCTTCGGGGATCTGCCCGATTTCCTCGCGCCAGACCTGTTCGAATTCGATCGCCGAAAAATCCCGCGCGCCCGCCGCGACAAGGCCGATCTGCATATTGGCGACATTGGCCTGCAGCGTATCGGTATTGTCGATCGGGTTCGCCCCGCCGCCGATCATGCCGATGGTGGTGTAACTCGATTCAAAAATGTCGCTGAAGCCCGCTTCCGCATCGGAAAAGCGGGTCAGCGCCCGCTCGCCCGCCTGCTCGATCCGTTCGGCCACTGCAGCGGTCCGTTCCACCGGCGTTCCGGCGGGCATTTCCAGCTGGGCGGAAACCACATCGGCCTCGATTTCGGGGAAAAACTGCATCTTGATGATGCCCGCCGGGATCAGCGCGCCGATCACGATCAGCAGCGCCATTGCCCCGCTCAGCACCAGATAGGGCGTGTCCACCGCAAAGTTCAGCCCGCGATCGAGCGGCCCGTCGATGAACGCCTGCAAGCGCCGGTCGAAGCCGCGCTGCACCCGCTCGATCTGCGCCAGCAGGCGGTTTTTGGTATGCGTGCCTGCGGCGGGCAGATGGCTGAGGTGGAAGGGCAGTATCAGCAGCGCCTCCACCAGCGACAGTGCCAGCACCGCGATCACCACCAGCGGAATATCGGCCAGGATCTTGCCGATCACCCCGCCCACTGCCAGCAAAGGCGAGAAGGCGGCGATGGTGGTGGCAACGGCAAAGATCACCGGCACCGCCACCCGCTGCGCTCCGGCTATGGACGCGCCCACGCCGCTGCGCCCGCGCTCGCGCTCCGAATAGACGTTTTCGCCCACCACCACCGCATCATCCACCACCAGCCCCAGCGCGACAATGAAGCCGAACAGCGAGAACATGTTGATGCTGCGATCCAGCAGATCGAGGAGAAAGATCGCGCCGATGAAGGTCGCACCAATCCCCGCCGCCGACCAGAAGGCCAGCCGCACATCCAGAAACAGCGTCAGCGCTGCCAGCACCAGCACCAGCCCGATGGCGGCATTCTTCAAGAGCAGCGACAGGCGCGCCTCGAACTGTTCCGAACTGTCATCCCAGATGGCATAGCCGACGCCGGGCGGCAGCATCCGGGCGGCATTCTCCGCCAGATAATTCTTCGTCGCGCCTGCCACATCCAGCACGCGTTCGTCCGAGGTGCGGAACACATCGACAAAGGCGGCGGGCTGTCCGTTGAAGGTGGAAATAAGATCGGCGTCCTCGAACCCGTCAGTCACGCGGGCGATATCGCGCAGCCGCAGGATCGCGCCATCGGGGCTGGTGCGCAGGACGATATTTTCAAAATCGCGCTGGTTGTAATTCTGCCCCACGGTGCGCACCCGCACCGTCTCGTCATCGGTCTCGACCGATCCTGCCGGGCTGTCGAGGCTGTTCTGCCCCACGATCCGGGCAATGTCCGTAAGCGAGAGGCCGAGCGATTCGAGCCGTTCCTGCGGCACGTCGATCTGCACTTCATACTGGCGCACCGCCGAAGTATCGACAAAGCTGATTTCGGGCAGCGCCGACAGCGCATCCTCCAGCTGATAGGCGCTTTCCTTCAGTGTGCGTTCGGGTGCGTCGCCGTAGATCGCAATCCGCATCACGCTCTGGCGGGTGGTGTTTTCGCGAATATCAGCTTCTTCGGCATCGACCGGGAAGGTCTGGATCTGGTCCACCTCGCTCTTCACATCGTCCAGCGCGCGGGCGATATCGGCCCCGGTTTCCAGTTCGACGCGTATCGTGCCCAGCCCTTCGGCGGCGATGCCCACCACCTTCTTCACATCGTCGATCGCCTGGACCGCCTCTTCCACCTTCTGGACGATCGATTCCTCGAGCTCTTCGGGCGTGGCACCGGGGTAGACCACCGAAACGGTGACCGAATCCTGGCTGATTTCGGGAAAGACTTCCTGCGAAATGCGCGAATAGGAGGCGATGCCCGCCACGATCATGAAGGCCATCAGCAGATTGGCGGCAACCCCGTTGCGCGCCATGAAACCGATGATGCCCTTGCGATCGCGCGCGCGATCTTCCGCCGGATTGCCGAACCGGTCGCGCGGTATCTCTGACCCCGCGCCATCACCGATATCGGGCGCATCGCTCACTGGCCGCGCTCCGCCGCACGGCGCAGCGCCATGCCGTTCACCGGCGTGCGCAATCCGCTGACGATCACCTGCCCGCCCTCGCCCAACGCCGGGGCCGCAACATAGGCGAAATCGTCGGTCTGTTGCAGCACTTCCACCGGCACGATCGTCAGCTTGCCCTCGCGCAGCAGCCACACCTCGTCATCGGCGCGCAAACCGGACAGCGGAATGCGGGCGAAGGGCCGTCCGCTGCCACCCGTAATCGCGGCGCTGACGAAACTGCCCAGCAGCAAGGGCGGAGCGGCGGCCGTATCCGCCCCCTCCCCTGCTGCGCCGTCCCCCCGTTCTCCGCCGCGCGTGGGATCGGGAACGCGCAGGAACACCGTCAGCATCCGCGTTTCGGGATCGAGGATCGGATCGACCCGGTCAACATAGGCATCCCAGCCATAGGTGGCACTGCCGAAATTCAGCATCACCCGCGAAGGAATGCGCGTGCGCCCGGAGGCAAACAGGCTGGGGATCAGCGCGGCCTGCTCCTCGGTCATCGAAATGCGCACTTCGTAGGACGAACTGGCAACGATCGAACCGAGCGCCTGGCCCGGCTGCACCAGCGTTCCCACCGCTGCGGTTTCGCTGCGCACGATGCCGGAAAACGGCGCGCGCACCTGCGTGCGACCAAGCGCGAGCCG
>JBGSLI010000229.1:0-5433 GCA_041740775.1 Alteraurantiacibacter sp.
GTGCCGCTGGCGCGGGCGGAATACTCCGGTGCCGGTCCGGGCCGCGATCCCGAACTCGAAGCCCGCTATGCCGCGCTCCAGCAGGAAGCCGGGGAGGCGCTGCAACAGCTTGACCGGCTGATCGGGGCGCTGGACCGATGAGCAACGTCACCCTCGAAATCGCCGCGCGCAAATACACCATCGCCTGTGCCGAGGGCGAGGAAGCGCATATCGAGAGGCTGGGTGCATCGATCGACACAAAGCTGGCGCAGCTCGACAATCTTGCCCGCCAGTCGCCCGAACGCATCCTTCTCTATGCCGCGCTGCTGCTGGCGGATGAATTGCACGAGGCTAAGGGCGACACCGCGCCGTCCGTGGCGCAGGCAAAACCGGATGAGACGGTTGCAATCCGGCTCGAATCGCTGGCGGATCGTCTGGAAAGTCTCGCAATGGAAATCGAAAGCGCCTAGATAGGTGGCGGCGGGACTGCCCGGCACGATCTGTTCGAATATCCCTGAGGCTATAAGCAATCCAAGGGAGCTGTCCCTACCGGGACCACGGGTTCGTCCTGGCGGTTCAGGATATACGGCGCCCACCTGACGTTAGGCGTCAGAGGATTTCCCGGAAAACGACCCATGGTGGTTCCGCCACTCACCATATCGGGTTACAGTGGTGCGGTGACCGATATTCCCCAGCAGAAGGCCGCCATCCGCAATGCCTTGCGCAAGGCTCGCCGCGATCATGCCGCCAGCCTGCCGCCCGAAGTCAGCGCGCTGGTGTTCCGCCGCCCGCCCGTCCCGGTGCTCGATATGGTGCCAGAAGGCGCCACCATCGGCTTCTATCGGGCCGATCCGGGGGAAGCGCCTGCCGCCAGCTACGCGCGCTATTTCCTGGAGGCCGGCCACCCCATCGCCCTGCCGCGCGTCACCACGCTGGACAGGCCGATGCAGTTTCACCGCCACACCGATCCATATGGCGAGAGCGATCTGATACCCGGGGTGATGGGGCTGATGCAGCCGCCCGCCGACGCCCCGGTGGTGGTGCCGCAAGTGCTGTTCATGCCGCTGGTGGGCTTTACCGCGCGCGGCGAACGGATCGGCCAGGGCGGCGGATATTACGACAAATGGCTGGCCGCGCATCCGGGCACCGTGGCCATCGGCATGGCGTGGGATATGCAGAAGGTGGAGAGCCTGCCGGTGGAAGATCACGACATGCCGCTGACCGCAATCATCACCCCCACGCGCATTTACGGGCCTTTCGCATGAGAACCGAGCCGACATGGCGCATTCCGGCCGGCATTCTCGGCCTGCTAGCGGGGCTGATCGTCTATGCTTTGGTGATCGCGCGCTATGCACCTGAAATCATCGGCGGCTGGCCGGGGCTGGCGCAGGCGCTGGTGTATGTCGCGCTGGGGCTGGTGTGGCTGCTGCCTTTGCGGCGTTTTCTGATCTGGATGGAGACGGGGCGGTTTTCTCCACCCCCCGATTGAGCCATTCAAGGTCGAATGGAAAAATTCCCAAGTGGCGCGAGTGACGGGACTTGAACCCGCGACCCTCGGCGTGACAGGCCGATACTCTAACCAACTGAGCTACACCCGCGCAAATGCGGCTAGCGCCTCTTGGGAGCCGCGCATCTAGTGGAGGGCCGAAAGGCTGTCAACACACTGGACGCGGCTTTTTGCTCCTTGTTCGCGGTGCCGGGATCAGCCCGCCAGAATCCGCGCCGGGGCCTCGATCAGCCGCTTCACTTCCTGCACGAAAGCCGCCGCGTCATAGCCGTCCACCACCCGGTGATCGCAGCTGATCGAGATGTTCATAAGCCTGCGCTTCTCGATCCGCTCGATGCCGTCCGCCCCGCGCACGAACATCGGCCGCTCGACGATGCGATTGGGGCCGATGATGGCCACTTCGGGACGGTTGATGACGGGCGTGGAGGCAATCCCGCCCAGCGGCCCCAGCGATGTGATGGTGAGGGTGGAGCCGGAAAGCTCTTCCGATTTCGCGCTGCCATCGCGCGCGGCCTGCGCCAGCCGCCCGATCTCGCTGGCAAGCTGCCACAGATTGCGGCTCTGCGCGTCGCGGATCACCGGCACCATCAGGCCGCCGTCAGTCATCGTCGCCATGCCCAGATGCACCGCACCGTAACGGGTGATGATGCGCGCTTCGTCATCATAGCGGGCGTTGATCATCGGGAAATCGGGCACCGCCTTGCAGATCGCGGCGATCAGCAGCGGCAGCATGGTGAGCTTGGGCCGATCCCCAAGATCGCTGTTCAATTGGGCGCGGGCTTCCTCCAGCGCGGTAACGTCACACTCCTCGACATAGGTGAAATGCGGGATGTGGCGCTTGGCGGCGGCCATGTTCTCGGCGATGCGCTTTCTCAGGCCGATCACCTTGATCGTCTCGTCGCTGCGCGCCTTGCCCGCGCCGGCATAGCCGCCCGAATAGGCGATGAAGGCATCCAGATCGGCGTGGCGGATGCGGCCATCCTCCTGCGGCTTCACCCGCGCCAGATCGATGCCGATATCGCGCGCGCGGGCGCGAACGGCGGGGCTGGCGAGGACTTTGTGCCGGGAAAGCCCCTCCTGTTCAGGGGAGGAGGCCGGGGGGTGGGGGCTGTCGGATGCGGCGGGCTGAGGCACCACCTCCTCCACTCCTTGCGCGCCTTCGCCACTCCCTCCTCTACCATCATTGGCAGAGGGTTTTTCTTCCTCCACCGCAGCTGCGGGCGCGGCCACTTCCTCCGCCACATCGGCGGGCACCTCGCCCTCCACCTCGATCACGAACAGCGGGCTGCCGATGGCGACCATATCCCCCGCCTCTCCGGCGATCTCGACGATGATCCCGGTGACCGGGCTTTCGAGCGGCACAGTGGCCTTGTCGGTCATCATGTCGACAACCTCCTCGTCCTCCTCGACCCGGTCGCCGACCTTCTTCTGCCAGGTCACGATTTCCGCTTCGGTAATGCCTTCACCGATATCGGGCATGGGGTGAGTGTATCTCGCCATCAGGAATTTCCTCTGATTCTCGTCATTGCGAGGAGCCGAAGGCTACGCGGCAATCCATCACTGGACATCGCCCCAATGCCCAGTGGCAGGAGGTGGATTGCTTCGCCTTCGGCTGGCAATGACGAACAACTAAGCATCACGCTTCCAAAATCTTGTCGATAGCCTCGCCAATGCGGACAGGGCCGGGGAAATAGGCCCATTCGAGGCTGTGGGGATAGGGGGTATCGAAGCCCGTCACACGCTCCACCGGGGCTTCGAGGTGGTAGAAGCAGCGTTCGGTCACCAGCGCCGAAAGCTCCGCTCCGAAGCCCGATGTGCGCGTCGCCTCGTGCACGATCAGGCAGCGGCCGGTTTTCTCCACCGAAGCCTCGATCGCTTCGATATCGAGCGGAACCAGCGTGCGCAGATCGAGAATCTCGGCATCCACGCCTTTCTCGCGGCACACGCTTTGGACCACATGCACCATCGTGCCATAGGCCAGGATCGTCAGCGCATCGCCCTGTGTCACCTGCCGCGCCTTGCCCAGCGGCACCTTGTAATAGCCATCGGGCACCTGCGCCTCGGCATGGCCCTTCCAGCTTTTGGCGGGCCGGTCATAATAGCCGTCGAACGGGCCGTTGTAGATCCGCTTGGGTTCGAAGAAGATCACCGGATCATTGTCTTCGATGCAGGATATCAGCAGGCCCTTGGCATCGTATGGCGTTGCCGGGATCACCGTTTTCAGGCCGGAAACATGGGTGAAGATCGATTCGGGGCTTTGCGAATGCGTCTGCCCGCCGAATATCCCGCCGCCGAACGGGCTGCGCACCGTCATCGGGGCGATGAATTCCGCCGCGGAGCGATAGCGCAATCGCGCCGCTTCGCTGATCAGCTGATCGAGGCCGGGGTAGATGTAATCGGCAAACTGGATTTCGGGCACCGGACGCAGGCCGTATGCCCCCATCCCCACCGCCACGCCGATGATGCCGCATTCGGAAATCGGCGTATCGAACACGCGGGTGCGGCCGTGCTTTTCTTGCAGTCCGGCGGTGCAGCGGAACACCCCGCCGAAATAGCCGATGTCTTCGCCCAGCAGGATCACGTCGGGATCGCGCGCCAGCATCACGTCGAGCGCGGAATTGATCGCCTCGATCATGTTCATGTGGCGGGTTTCGCCCGCCGGTTCGGCTCCCGTTTCGATTGTCACCGCCTCGCTCATTGCGCCGGGTCCTCCGGCCATTTGATCTGCCGTTCGCGGATCGCCTGCTCGCTCTGTTCCTTCAGATGCCAGGGCAGTTCCTCGAACACATCTTCAAACATGGTGGCGAAGGGATGGTGCAGGCCGTGGCCGAGGATGCCGTTCTTCTCGGCTTCCTTCTGCGCTTCCTTCACCATGGTATCCAGCTGCGCATCCTGCGCTTCCTGCTGCTGTTCGGACCATTCACCGATCGCGATCAGATGGTTCTTCAGCCGCATCACCGGATCGCCCAGCGGCCATTCGCCGCGTTCCTGCGCGCTGCGATAGGCGGTGGGATCGTCGGAGGTGGAATGCCCTTCCACGCGGTAGGTGAAATGTTCGATCAGCGTCGGCCCGCCATTGGCGCGCGCGCGGTCTGCCGCCCAGCGTTCGGCGGCATAGACCGCCAGCGGATCATTGCCGTCCACTCTCAGCCCGGCGATGCCATAGCCGATTGCGCGCGCGGCAAATGTCGCCCGTTCCGCCCCGGCAAAACCGGAAAAGCTGGATATCGCCCACTGGTTGTTGATGACGTTGAAAATCACCGGCGCGTTGTAAACGGTGGCGAAGGTGAGCGCGGAATGGAAATCGCCTTCTGCCGTGCTGCCCTCGCCCAGCCAGGTGGCGGCGATGCGCGAATCGCCCTTGCTTGCCGATGCCATCGCAAAGCCCGTGGCCTGCGGCAATTGGGTGGCCAGATTGCCGCTGATCGAGAAGAAGTTGAGCCGCCTCGAACAATACATGATCGGCAGCTGGCGGCCCTTCAGCTTGTCCGCCTTGTTCGAATAGATCTGGTTGATCATTTCGGTCAGCCGGTATCCGCGCGCGATCAGGCAGCCCTGCTGCCGGTATGAGGGGAAGATCATGTCGTCCCCGTCCAGCGCATGGGTGGCGCACACGCTGGTCGCCTCTTCACCGGTGCATTTCATGTAGAAGCTGGTCTTGCCCTGCCGCTGGGCGCGATACATCCGGTTGTCGAAAGCGCGCACCAGCGCCATTTCGCGCAGCATGGTGCGCAGCGTTTCGGGATCGAGTCGCGGATCCCACGGCCCGTGCGCCCGGTCATCATTGCCCAGAACGCGGATCAGATCGTCGCACAGCGGATAGGTTTCACGCGCCGCGCAGGCCTCGTCCGGACGCGGCTGGGCGCCGGCCGGGGGAATTGCCAGATGGCTGAAATCGGCGGCCTCGCCGGGGCGCGAATGCGGTTCGGGCACATGCAGCCGGAGCG
>JBGSLI010000230.1:0-3466 GCA_041740775.1 Alteraurantiacibacter sp.
GCGCTTGGCGTGCTGGCCTTCCGCTGGATTACCGGGCGCTGGCCCTGGATACCCAAAACCTCCATCCGCAACCAGGCGATCTTTCGCGCGCGGCGGCTGCTGGGAGTGGAAGCCAATGCAGGCCGGGCAGACATCATCGCCGCGCACAAGCGGCTGATCGCGATGGTCCATCCCGATCGCGGCGGCACCGGCGATCAGGTGCATGAGGCGAACGCCGCGCGCGATCTGCTGCTTGACGAGTTGCCCCGCGAGATCGGCTAAGTTATCGCGCCGGGAGTAGAAAGGTCTCCTCCCCGCATGGCTCACCGTTTTCATCCCACCGTGCTGCGCGAATACGATATTCGCGGGATCATCGGCCAGACGCTGGGGCCGGACGATGCGCGCGCCATCGGTCGCGGATTCGGCACGCTGCTGCGCCGTGATCTTGCCAAAGAATCAGGCGAGGATGCAGCGCCGCTGGTGGCGGTGGGATATGACGGGCGGGTGAGTTCGCCGATGCTCGAACACGCGCTGACAGAAGGCCTTACCGCGAGCGGCTGCAACGTGCGCCGGATCGGCATGGGGGCCACTCCGATGCTCTATTACGCCGAAGCCTCAGCCGAAGAAGTGGACGGCGGCATTCAGATAACTGGCAGCCACAATCCCGCCAATTACAATGGCTTCAAGATGGTATTTCGCGGGCGTCCGTTCTTCGGCGCGGATATCGTGCGGCTCGGGGAAATGGGCGCTGCGGGCGATTGGCTGAACGGGGCAGGCAAGATCGAGTCCGTCGAGATCCTGGACGAATATGTCGACAACATGCTGGGCGCGCTGGCCGGGATCGACACCACCGCGCTTTCCGGCCTCACCGTCGCCTGGGACGCGGGCAATGGCGCCGCCGGACCGGCGCTGGAAAAGCTCGCCGCGCTTCTGCCCGGCACGCATCACCTGCTCTACACCCAAGTCGACGGAAATTTTCCCAACCATCACCCTGATCCCACTGTCGAGGCAAACCTGGCGGATCTCAAATCCGTGGTTGCCGCAAAGTCCTGCGACTTCGGAATTGCCTTTGACGGCGATGGCGACCGGATCGGCGCGATCGACGGCGAGGGCCGCGTCATCTGGGGTGATCAACTACTGATGATCTACGCCGAGGACCTCCTGGGGAAACTACCTAATTCGACCATTATCGCCGATGTGAAGGCCAGCCGCGCGCTGTTCGATCATGTCGAAACCCACGGCGGACGGGCGCTGATGTGGAAAACCGGCCACTCGCTGATTAAATCCAAAATGAAGGAAGTTTCCTCGCCACTGGCGGGCGAAATGAGCGGGCACGTATTTTTTGCCGATGATTATTACGGATTCGACGATGCGCTTTACGCCGGCGTGCGGCTGATCGCGGCCTCGGCGCGGCTGGGGCGTTCGATCACGCAATTGCGCGGGGCGATGCCCGCCCTGCTCAACACGCCCGAACTGCGCTTTCAGGTCGACGAAAGCCGCAAATTTGCCGCCATCGACGAGGTGAAGGCGCGGATGGCGCATTCGCCAGACGAGGTGAACGATACCGATGGCGTGCGCGTTACCAGCGCCGATGGCTGGTGGCTGCTGCGCGCCTCCAACACGCAGGATGTGCTGGTGGCGCGCGCCGAAAGCGAGAGCGAGGAGGGACTGGCACGGCTGCTGGCGCAGATCGACGAACAATTGCGGCTGAGCGGGCTGGAGCGGGGGGAAAGCGCGGGGCATTGAACAGATGAGGGGATGCAACGCCAGCAGTCTCGCAAGAAGCAGTGGCACTGGCCGTGATCGTTCTCACCCTATCTGTCAGTTGCTGCCGACAATTGCTTGACTCCCGACCGGGCAAGTGATCGATTGTAAAAGGTGCAACTACGAAGGGGGTATTTATGGGCAAATTTTCGTTGGGCGATCTTTTCCAGTTCGAGAAAATGGTCGCACCGGTGGTCCTGAAGATCGTCTATTGGCTGGGTTTGGTCGGAATTGGCGTTTACCTGCTTGTCGCCATCGCCGGCGGAATTGCGATGCTGGATTACAGCGCCGCAACCGGTCTCGGGACCATCCTGCTGGCGTTTGTCGGTGCTGTGTTCGGTGTGCTGCTCTGGCGAATTCTGATCGAAGTATACATGGTGTTGTTCGGCATCCATGAACGCCTGGGCGAAGTGCGTGACATGATGAAATCCGGCCAGGAACCTCCTGCCAGCTAGGCTGGATGTCCGCATCGCGCGGACGTGACGCAGGCATCGGGATCCATTAGTGCTGGAGGGACGTGACCAACGCCCCCATCCCGCCCGAAATCGCCGCCTGGTTCACAGCGCGCGGCTGGCGCGTCCGGCGCCATCAGACAGAAATGCTGGCCGCAAGCGATGCGGGCAAGCACGCGATGCTGGTGGCCGATACCGGCGCGGGCAAGACCTTGGCGGGATTTCTGCCCACGCTGGCCGCTTTCTGCCCCTCGCGGCTTGGCGGCGCGGCTCCGCCTGATGGCCTGCACACGCTTTATGTCTCACCCTTGAAGGCGCTGGCGCATGACGTGCAGCGCAACCTCCTTGCCCCGGTGACGGAAATCGGCCTCGATATCCGCATCGAAACGCGCACCGGCGATACCCCTTCGGACAGGAAGAAGCGCCAGCGCGCCCGCCCTCCGCATGTCCTGCTGACCACGCCCGAAAGCCTCTCGCTGCTGCTCAGCTACGAGGACAGTTTCACCCTGTTCGCGGGGCTGAAACGGGTGGTGGTGGACGAAATCCACGCCTTCGCCACGCAGAAGCGCGGCGATCTGCTGGCGCTCGCGCTTTCCCGCCTGCAAGCAATCGCGCCCAATATGCAGCGCGCCGCGCTGTCCGCCACGGTGGCCGATGCGCAGGGCTTTGCCGCGTGGATCGCACCATATGGCGATATGGACAGCGTGAGGCTGGTCACAGGCGAGAAGGGAGCCGAGCCTGAAGTCGAAATCCTCCTGCCGGTGGAGGAGCGCGTGCCATGGGGCGGACACGCGGCGACCTGGGCGATCCCGCAGTTGTATGATCGCATTCGCCAGAACAACACCACGCTGGTGTTCGCCAACACCCGGTTTCTGGCCGAATATATCTTCCAGCAATTGTGGGATGCCAATGCCGACAATCTGCCCATCGGCATCCACCACGGTTCGCTGAGCAAGGAGGCGCGGCGCAAGGTGGAAGGGGCGATGGCGCGGGGGGATTTGCGCGCGCTGGTGTGCACCTCCAGCCTCGATCTGGGGGTGGACTGGGGCGATATCGATCTGGTGGTGCAGATGGGCGCGCCCAAGGGATCATCGCGCCTTCTCCAGCGGATCGGGCGCGCCAATCACCGGCTCGATCAGCCCAGCCATGCGCTGCTGGTGCCGGGCACCCGCTTCGAATTTCTCGAAGCTATGTCGGCGGCAGATGCGGTGCGCGATGGGCAGCGGGTTTTCGTTGAGTTCCGCCACGGCGCGCTCGCCGTGCTGGCGCAG
>JBGSLI010000231.1:0-1748 GCA_041740775.1 Alteraurantiacibacter sp.
CAGCAGCGCGGCCTCGTGCCGCCGCATCGGCTTTGTCGCATTGGACAGCACCAGCACATCATGCCCGCGCCCCAGCGCATCTTCCACCATCGCCATGAGATCGGGGTTCATGAAGGGTTCGCCCCCGGTAAAGCCGATTTCGCGCACTTGGCGGGGCGCGATCTCATCCAGAAACCGCGCCGCATCGCGCGCCTTCAGATAGATCAGCGCATCATTGGTGGGGCTGCTTTCGATGTAGCAATTGGCGCAGGCCAGATTGCACAGCGTGCCGGTGGCAAACCACAGCGTATCGAGCCGGGAAAGCGCCACCTGCGCGCGCTGGCTGCCATCTGCGGTCACCTGCGGATCGGCGAATTTCGCCCTCGCCAGCGGCGGCGCCTCTACCGCAAAGGGCGACGCACCCGGCGGTGCCTTGCGGCTTTTCGATTGCCCTTTCGATCGGGCTGCCATCAGAACATCCGGCGTAGCCGGGCGAGCAGTGCCACCCAGCGTTTGGGCCAGGTGCCGAATACCGCAGGTTCCCACGCCTTGAACGCGGCGGCCTTGATGATTTCGGATCGTGTGGGATAGGATATGATCGCCCCGCCCATATCGAAAGTGCCCGATTTGCCGGTCATCATCTGAGTGAAGGGCAGCAGCAATTCGCCCGCGTTGACCCCGCAGATGCTGGCGCCGACAACCTTTTTGCCCTTCAGCATCACCTTCAGATGGCCTTGGGTGCGGCCTTCGGCAATCGCGCGTTCGTTGTGATCGAAGCCTTCGGTGACGACGGTCAGCTTGTCGCCGTATTTCTCCCGCGCCTCGGCCTCGGTAAGGCCGATCTGCGCCACTTCGGGCTCGGTATAGGTGCACCAGGGCAGCGCCTTGAAATCGGCCTTGGCGGGCAGGCCGAGCGCGATTTCCAGCACCGTGTTGGAACCTTCATAACCCGATACATGCGTCAGCCGCGGCCCTTCGCGGCAATCGCCGATGGCGTAGATGTGCTTCAGGCTGGTGCGGCGGCGCGCATCCACCTTGATGCCGTTGCGGCCCAGCGCGATGCCCAGTTCTTCCAGCCCGTATCCTTCCACCCGCGCCTTGCGCCCCACCGCCAGCAGCAGGTGCGATCCGGTGATCTGCTCTCCGCCATCGGTGGTTATGGTGATCGCATCGCCTTCCGCGCGCACCACCTTGTCCGCCCGGCCCTTGACGAAGCGCACGCCCTCGGCCTCCATCACCTTCACCACCAGCGCCACCGAATCGCGATCGTCGCGGGCCATCAGTTCCTCGGGCTCGATCACCGTTACCGCGCTGCCCAGCCGCCGGAAGCTCTGCGCCATTTCCATGCCGATCACTCCGCCGCCGATGATCAGCAGATGCGCCGGCTGCTCGGTCAGGTCGAACAGGTTTTCGTTGGTCAGGAAGGGCACCTCTTCCAGCCCGGCGATGGGCGGCACGAAGGGCGCAGAACCGGTGGCGATGACGATGCGCGGCGCGGTGATCGTGCGCCCGCCTACTTCCACCGAATGCGGCCCCGTCAGCCGTGCCCAGTCGCGGATGACTTCGCAGCCCATTTCCTCGAACCGTTCTTCTGAATCATGCGGGGCGATATCGGCAATCGCCTGGTGAACATGCGCGTGAACGCCTGCCCATTCCACCAGTGGCGCGGCAAGCTGCACCCCGGCGCGCTTGCCCTCGCGCGCTTCGGCAGCGCGGCGGGCGCTGGCGATGAGTGCCTTGGACGGCACGCAGCCGTTGTTTAGGCATTC
>JBGSLI010000232.1:0-2742 GCA_041740775.1 Alteraurantiacibacter sp.
CCCCGCGCCCGCACCGACTGCTGCCCCGGCCACGGGCGGCTCCGGCGCGCGCGGCGAGGAACGGGTCAAGATGACCCGGATGCGCCAGACAATCGCCAAGCGGCTGAAAGCCGCGCAGGATCAGTCCGCGCTGCTCACCACGTTCAATGATTGCGACATGAGCGCGGTCATGGAAGCGCGCGACAAGTACAAAGACCTGTTCGCCAAAAAGCACGACATCCGTCTGGGCTTCATGGGCTTTTTCGCCAAGGCCGCCTGCCTCGCGCTGAAGGACGTGCCGAGCGTCAACGCCTATATCGAAGGCGATGAGATCGTCTATCACGACTATGTCGATATCTCGGTCGCGGTGTCCGCACCCAACGGCCTTGTCGTCCCCGTCATCCGCGATGCCGACAAGAAGGGCTTTGCCCGGATTGAACAAGACATCGCTGATTTCGGCGCGCGGGCAAAAGCTGGCACGCTGACGATGGAAGACATGACCGGCGGCACCTTCACCATCAGCAACGGCGGCGTGTTCGGCAGTCTGATGAGCACCCCCATCATCAACCCGCCGCAGAGCGCGGTGCAGGGCCTCCACCGCATCGAAGACCGACCGGTCGTCCGCAATGGCGAGATCGTGATCCGCCCGATGATGTATCTCGCCTTGTCCTATGACCACCGCCTGATCGACGGGCGTGAGGCAGTGACCGCGCTCAAGATCATCAAGGAAGCGATCGAGGATCCGACGCGGATGCTGATTGATTTGTGATCAATGAAACCACATTGATGATCGCAGGCGCAGCCCTAGGGATGGCCTTTTGGATTTTCGCGATAGGAACAATCATCAACAGAACGAGGAACTGGCTCGAGGTCGAAAGGGCCAAAGGAAAGTGGTCCAATGATGATCTGATACTCGGTGCATTCGTTCTGGGTACAGTGGCGACTTTGATCAGCCTCTATGGCTTTGGAGTTCTTCCCAGCGGTGGCAGTTATTCAGGTCACCCCGTCGAAGACTGCTCCGGAAGCATGAAATGCTAAGGATATAAAATGGTTGACCATTCCTACGATTACGACGTTCTCATTATCGGTGCCGGCCCCGGCGGCTATGTCGCGGCGATCCGCGCGGCGCAGCTGGGGCTGAAGACCGCCTGTGCGGAAAGCCGGGAGACCTTGGGCGGAACCTGCCTCAACGTCGGCTGCATCCCGTCAAAGGCAATGCTGCACGCATCCGAGTATTTCGATGCCGCCGCCAATGGCACGATGGCCAGCATGGGCGTGGACGTGACGCCAAAGCTCAACCTGCCCAAGATGCACGAACAGCGGATCGAGGCGGTGGATGGGCTGACCAAGGGCATTGAATTCCTGTTCAAGAAGAACAAGGTGGACTGGAAAAAGGGCCGCGCCAGCTTTGTCGATGCGCACACTGTGCAGGTCGGCGACGAGAAGGTGAGCGCCAGGGAAGTGGTCATCGCCACCGGTTCTTCCGTCACCCCCTTGCCAGGAGTTGAAGTTGACAATGCCAAGGGCATAGTGGTCGATTCCACCGGCGCGCTCGAACTGGCGGCTGTGCCCAAAAAGATGGTGGTGATCGGCGGCGGGGTGATCGGGCTGGAACTCGGTTCGGTATGGCGGCGGCTGGGGGCAGAGGTCACCTGCGTCGAATTCCTCGACGAAATCCTGCCCGGCATGGACGGCGATGTGCGCAAGGAAGCGCGCAAGATCTTCAAGAAGCAGGGGATCGACTTCCGGCTTTCCTCCAAAGTCACCGGCGTATCGGTGAAGGGCAAGAAGGCGACGCTCACGCTGGAGCCCGCCGCAGGCGGAAAAGCGGAAACGCTGGAGGCCGATTGCGTGCTGGTTTCGATCGGTCGCCGCCCCAATACCGAGGGGCTTGGGCTGGAGAATATCGGGCTGGAGGTAAACAAGCGCGGACAGATCGAAGTCGATGGCGAATTCCGCACATCGGTGGAAGGCGTGCGCGCGATTGGCGATGTCATTCCCGGCCCGATGCTGGCGCACAAGGCCGAGGATGAAGGCATAGCGGTGGCCGAATGGATCGCCGGGCAGACCGGCATCGTCAATCATGATGTAATCCCCAGCGTGGTCTATACCTGGCCCGAAATCGCCGGGGTGGGCCTGACCGAGGAACAGGCGAAGGAACGCGGGGCGATCAAATCGAGCAAGTTCCCGATGATGGCCAACAGCCGCGCCAAGACCAATCACGAGCCGGACGGCTTCGTGAAGGTAATCGCCGATGCTGAGACCGACCGCGTGCTGGGCGTGTGGGCGATTGCCAGCGTGGCCGGAACGATGATCGCCGAAGCCGCGCTGGCGATGGAATTCGGCGCGACGAGCGAGGATATCGCCTACACCTGCCATGCGCACCCCACGCAGGCCGAAGCGATCAAGGAAGCGGCGATGGGCGTGCAGGGCAAGCCGATCCATATGTAACATGGCGACAAGAGATCGCCTCCCCGCCATGCTGGCGCTGGCGATTCCGGTACTGGCGGGCGCGCTCTATCTGGTACTGGCGGGCGCGCCATCGCATTATCCGCTGGTCAATTGCGCCGCGCTGGCGATTGCCCTTGTGTGGATCATGGGGGGGCGCGGGCCGCATACAGCGCCCAGCCGCCACCTGCTGGCCGCCGTGCTGGTGCTGGTGATGGCAAGCCCGCTGCTGGTGGGGCCGGAACTGACCTCCACCACGGGGGACCGGGTGGTGCGCTGGTTTCCGCTTGGCGCGATCGCGCTGCATACCGGAAT
>JBGSLI010000233.1:0-2153 GCA_041740775.1 Alteraurantiacibacter sp.
GCGCTGCGGCGGCGATGGCATCACCGCGCATCTGCGCGAAGACCGGCGGCATATCCGCGATGATGATCTGAAGCGCATTCAGGCGGCCACCGACCTGCCGCTCAATCTGGAAATGGCGGCGACCGAGGAAATGCTCGCCATCGCGCTGGCGCATATGCCGCACGCCGCCTGCATCGTGCCCGAAAAGCGCGAGGAACGCACCACCGAAGGCGGGCTGGATGCAGCCGGGCAGCACAATCACCTCCAGCCGATCGTCACCCGGCTGAAGGATGCGGGCATCCGCGTCTCGCTGTTCATCGAGGCATCCGAACTGCAACTCGACGCGGCGCTGCGGCTGGGCGTGCCGGTGGTGGAATTCCACACCGGCGAATATGCCCATGCGACAGGCGAGCAGCGCACGGCGGAACTCAAACGCATCGCCGACATGGCCGCGCTCGCCGCCAAAAACGGCATCGAACCGCACGCCGGCCACGGCCTCACCTATGAAAACGTCCAGCCCATCGCCGCCATCCCGCACCTGGCTGAACTCAACATCGGCCATTATCTGATCGGCGAGGCGATATTCGAAGGGCTGGAACCGGTGGTGCTGAAAATGCGCGAACTGATGGATCTGGCCCGATGAGAGCGACGAGATGATCATCGGGCTGGGTTCGGACCTGTGCAATATCGAGCGGATCCAGAACTCGCTTGATCGGTGGGGCGAGCGGTTCCGCGCGCGCGTGTTTACCGATATCGAGAACGCCAAGGCCGCGCGCCGTCCGCACACGATGGCGGGCACCTATGCCAAGCGTTTCGCGGCAAAGGAGGCGTTTTCCAAGGCGGTGGGCACCGGGTTCAAGCGCGGGGTGTTCATGAAGGATATCGGTGTGGTCAATGCCCCCAGCGGCGCACCCACGCTGGCGCTTTCCGGCGGGGCAGCGGCGCGGCTACTGGAACTGACTCCCGCCGGGCACATTGCCACCATTCATCTCACCCTTACCGACGATCATCCCTGGGCGCAGGCCTTCGTGATTATCGAGGCGCATCCGAAAGCCTGACCCATCGCCATGAGCGACGCCGAAAAGAAGTCCGAAAAGATCAACTGGGGGACCGAAGTGCGCGGGCTGGCGCTGATGCTGCTCGCAGTGCTGGCCTTCCACACCTTCATCGCCAAGCCGTTCTACATTCCCAGCGCCAGCATGGTGCCCAACCTGATGGTGGGGGACCGGCTGGTGGTGTCCAAATATCCCTATGGCTGGAGCTGGGTTTCGGCCAGCTTCCACATCCTGCCGCGCGACACCTGGCGGCTGGCCCCCGGCACGCCCGAATATGGCGATGTGGTGATCGCGGTGCCGCCCGACCGGGCCGAAGATTACATCAAGCGCGTGGTTGCCCTGCCCGGCGATACCATCGCGCTGGTGGACGGCCAGATCATCCTCAATGGCGATCCGGTGCCGCAGGACATGGAGCCACCCGTGCGCCTGCCCGCCGAAAACGATAACGCCTGTTCGCAAACCGGCTTTCCCGCCCCCTGTCTCGATGATTTCGCGCCTTACCGGGTGATGCTGGAGGATGGCCGCGCGGTTTACGAACCGCCCACCTATCGCGAAACGCTGCCCAATGGCGCCAGTTACCTGATCATCGATCATCGGCGGCAATCGCTCGACAACATGGAACCCGTCATCGTGCCCGAAGGCCATGTGTTCCTGATGGGCGACAACCGCGATCATTCGGCCGACAGCCGCGCCGATGCCGCTCCTTTCGGCAATGGCCTGGGCGGCCCGGTGCCATTGTCGAGCATCGGCGGGCGGGCCGAATTCATCACCTTTTCGCTCGATGGCAGTTCCAGCTACAACCCGCTCAGCTGGTGGGGGGCCTTGCGCGGTGGCCGCGCATGGACCAGCCTGCGCCCGGAAATCCGCAGCACAGCCGAACTGGACGGGCAGCAATGAGCAAGACCGGCGAAACCGATGAAGGCGAGCAATATCTGGGCGCCAGCCCGACGCGCATTTCCACGCCCGAACTGCGTTTCGAGGCCTCGCGCGCGCTGGTCTGGACCGCCATCGTCGGCACGGCGATGCTGGCGGTCTATATCTCGCAAAGCCTGCTGATGATCTTCGGGGCGATGGTGTTTGCCGCGATGGTGGATGGCGGCGCGCGGCTGCTGGCGCGCG
>JBGSLI010000234.1:0-2216 GCA_041740775.1 Alteraurantiacibacter sp.
GTTCCGCCGCCGGGTGATGAAATCAGGCCCGCGCGGGGCAAGGCGCCGAAGCCGGCTGGAGGCATTGACGCGCCTGTTCAGGAACCGTTCGGCCGCCGCAGAGTAGCGATATCTGTCATGGCCAGACATTCGCTTGATCGCCGCCGTTTGCTGGCCTTGCTGGGGGCAGGGGCGGCGGCCCCGGTGCTAGCTGCCTGCGGGGCACCCGCGCGCGCGCAAGAGGCTTTCCCCGTTTCCTTTTCACAGGCCGAATGGCGCCGCCGCCTTTCGCCCGAACAATTCCGCATCCTGCGCGAAGCGGGCACCGAACGTGCCTTCACCTCGCCGCTCGATCATGAAAGCCGCCGCGGGGTTTTCGCCTGCGCGGGCTGCGGCAACCGGCTTTATTCCAGCGCCCACAAATTCGACAGTGGCACCGGCTGGCCCAGCTTCTGGCAGCCGATAGACGATGGCGCGGTGGGCTATTCCACCGATTATCTGCTCGGCTATCCGCGCCGCGAATTGCATTGCGCCGATTGCGGCGGGCATCTGGGCCATGTGTTCGACGATGGCCCCCGGCCCACCGGAAAACGCCACTGCATCAATGGCGTGGCGCTGCATTTCCGGCCTGCCCAGGCGTAGGGCAGCGTCCTTGTCCTAGCTTCCCCTCACAATCGGAGGGATCTGGAAAACGCATTATTCCGGAGCTATTTACGTGTTGACCGAAGTGGACGGGTGCCGAAAGATTGTCGATTAAAGCAAAACCACAGACCCGCTGTCACTATGCCCGCCCCACTCCCAATCCAGGAATTTTCCGGCATCCAACTCAACACGATCCAGCCGAGGACTGCACCACAGAAGATTATAAACGAAAGTGCAATAATCTTATTCGGCGCATGCTTTTGTATTAGCCATGCAAATGGTAGTAAAAGACAGAGTCCAAAAGCCGAAAATCCTGCAATTATTATAAAAACCATAAAGATAGAGTTATCGAACGTCCCAAATGTTCCCATCCAAAAATCGTAACCTATTAAAAGCGAAGTGGTGATAACACTCGCAATAATCAACGGGAGCAGTGTTCTGGCTAAAGGTGTCATGTTGCTGTTAATCTCTCAACGCAGGAAATCCCCCACATCCCGGCTGCGGCCCGTGCTGGCGTTCTGCGGATAGAGCGCCTCATACACCACCGCATTTTCGATCACCCGGTGGATGTAGTTCTTGGTCTCGAAAAAGCCCACTTCCTCGATCCAGCGCAGCCAGTCGCCGGTCTGGCGCGGGTCGCCGTTTTCGCGCAGCCAGCGGTTCACATTGCCCGGCCCGGCGTTGTAGGCGGCGATCGCCAGCGGATAGCTGCCGTCATAATAGCTCACCAGCCGTTCGATATGGTTGGAACCCAGCCGCATGGCATATTGCGGATCGTCCATCAGCGCGCTGGCCGAATATTGCACGCCCGCGCGGCGCGCCTCTTCCTGCGCGGTGGCGGGCATGAACTGCATCAGCCCGCGCGCGCCGGCATGGCTGATGGCATTGGTGGCGAACTGGCTTTCCTGCCGGGCGATGGCGTGGACCAGTGTCCAGTTGGCACCGGGCGGGGTCTGCAAGGTTGGAAAGCCGATGCGGGTAAAGCCGTGGTGCCCGTCCGCTGCGGCGGCATCGGCGAGGTTCACCGCCAGATCGCGCCGCCCGATTTCGCGCGCCAGATCTGCCACCAGCACATGTTCGCCCGCCGTCTCTGCCTGATCGGCAATCGTGCGGTAAAATCGGATGCCGGTGGACCAGGGCGCATCGCGCGCCACTTCGGCGGTGGCGCGGGTGATCGGCTTGGCCAGGAACGCCTGCCGTTCTGCCGCCGTCGGCGTTACTGCGGGCGCTTCGGCATAAGCGGGAAGATCGCGGCCCAGCCGTTCCAGCGCGAGCAGGCCGTAGAAGCGATCGGTATATTGCGCGGCCATTTCATATTGGCGGTTCGCCTCGCCACTCATCCCCGCCTGCCGGTATGCCTCGCCCGCCCAGAAGAAGCCCTTGGACCGCGTCTGGCTGGAACGCGCGGCGGTGGCATATTGGTGGAACAGCGGCGCAGCCTTGGCGCCATCGCGCTGGTGCCACAGCGCATTGGTGCCGCCCAGCCACATCAGCGAAGTATAATCATCGCGCAAGCGGAAGGCCATGCCCGAGATATCCTCGCCCGGCGCGAAGGCCTCTGCCGCGCGCGCTGCGATCTGCACCGAATCGGCGCG
>JBGSLI010000235.1:0-2504 GCA_041740775.1 Alteraurantiacibacter sp.
ATCGGTGCCGCGCAGACGCAGGCCCTGCGCCGGGGTCAGGCCCGCATCGCGCAATAGCTGCGCCAGCTTTTCACGCTGCGGCGGGTGGCGGAGATATTCGATTATCTCCACCTCCACATCTTCCCGTTCCTGAAGAATCGCCAGTGTCTTGCGCGACGTGCCGCAGGCCGGATTGTGCCAGATAATTGCCTTCAATTTGATCCCTCCCCCCAACGGTATCGCAATCCGGTTAGCGCGCAAAAAAATTCCCGCCAAGCCCTGATTGCCTGTTGCCAGTGATAATCATTCGCAATAGAGCGGGTTCTGCAAATCACTCGCAATAGCGAATCGTACATTGGACTTGAGGGAATTTCCTATCACTACCACCGCACTACGCCTCGCCCTGCTCGCCACCGCCGCAGCCGTTCTGCCGCTATCGGCGGCCAGCGCAGAGGACGATCCGCAGCGTCAATATCTGCCTGGAGACATCGTGGTGACCGCCACCATCGATGGCTATGCGGGGGAAGACGGCAGCTCTGCCACCCGCACTCCCACCCCGATCATCGACGTGCCGCAATCGATGACCGTCATCACCGCTCACCAGCTGGAGGATCAGGGCGTCACCTCGCTCATTGATGCGCTGCGTTACGTGCCCGGCGTCAGCCTCGAATCGGGCGAGGGAAACCGCGACGCGGTGTTCATTCGCGGGCAGGAGACGACCGCCGATTTCTACCTCGACGGGGTGCGCGACGACGCCCAATATTACCGTTCGCTCTACAATATCGAGCGGGTGGAGGTGCTGAAGGGTGCCAATGCGCTGATCTTCGGGCGCGGCGGCGGCGGCGGGGTGGTCAACCGGGTGAGCAAGATCGCCGATCCCGATTCGCCCTTTATCGGCCTGTCTGCGGAGGTGGACAGTTTCGGTGCTTTCGCGCTGGCAGCAGATGTCAACACGCCGGTGGCAGAGGGCGTGGGCCTGCGCCTCAACACCACCTATGAGGAATTCGCCAGCAACCGCGATTTCTTCGACGGGCGCTTCATCGGCATCAGCCCCACGCTGACCGCCGAACTGGGGCCGGACACCCGGCTGACCGCCAGCTATACCTACGATGACGACCGGCGGCTGGCAGACCGCGGCATTCCCGCGCTCGACGGCCGCCCGCTGACAGGCTTCGACGATACGCTGTTCGGCGATCCTGATTTCAACCGCGCCGATACCGAGGTGCATATCCTGCGCAGCCGGCTGGACCACGCCTTTTCCGACGGGTTGAGCGTGAACCTGTCGCTGCAATATGCCGATTACGACAAGATCTATGCCAATATCCTGCCCAATGGCACCGATGGCGCCACCGTCACGCTGAGCGGATATGAAGATGCGCAGCAGCGCGAAAACCTGATCGGCCAGGCAAATATGGTGTGGCAGGCCCGCCTCGGCAATGCGGACAATACCTTGCTGGCAGGGGTGGAGGTGATGCGGCAGGACAGCCAGAACCAGCGGCGCAATCTGGCCTTTCCCAGCGGCAATACCGCCCCGCTGGCCGATGTCATCGCCGTGCCCGATTTTGCCTTCCTTCCGCTCAGCCGCGATCGTGACAGCGAACTGAACGTGTTTTCCGCCTATGTGCAGGATCAGCTGAATATCGGCGGGATCGTGGAACTGGTGGCGGGGCTGCGGTTCGAACGCTTCGATCTGGAAACCGCCGAATTGCTCACCAATACGCCGGGTGACCGGGTGGACGAGGAAGTAAGCCCGCGCTTTGCCGCGATCGTCAAGCCGCTGGAAAATCTGTCCATCTATGCCTCCTATGCCGAAAGCTTCCTGCCGCAATCGGGCGATCAGTTCTTCCTGCTCACCCCCACCGATGCCAGTTTCGAGCCGGAAAAGTTCGAGAATCTGGAACTGGGGGCCAAATATGCGATCCATCCTGGCCTGCTGCTGACCGCGGCGCTGTTCCGGCTGGAACGGTCAAACACCCGCGCGCCCGATCCGGACAATACCGGGCTGGTGCTGCTCACTGGCGAAAGCCGGGTGGAAGGTTTCGAGATCGGTCTGGCGGGCGAAGTCATCCCCAATCTCAGCGTCAATCTGGGCTACGCCTATCTGGACGGAAAGATCACCGAAACCACATCGGCCGCCGCAGCCGGGACCACGCTGGAACAGGTGCCCGAACATCACATCACCGCCTGGGCGCGCTATGATCTGACCGACCGGCTGGGCCTGGGCGCGGGGGTGGTGCATATGTCCAGCCAGTTCGCTTCGCTTTCCAACACCGTGGTGCTGCCATCCTACACCCGTGTGGATGCGGCGATCTTTTTCGATGTGACCGAACAGCTGGCCTTGCAGCTCAATGTCGAAAACCTGCTGGATGAAGATTTCTTTCCCTCGGCCCACGGCAACAACAACATCCAGCCGGGCGAGCCGCTCAACGCTTCGCTGGGGGCGCGGCTAAGGTTCTGATCCTTCGACCGCTTGCCCCGCCCCCATCGCGGGAACCGCGCGCGCCGCGTCGGCCGGGTCTATTCCC
>JBGSLI010000236.1:0-4812 GCA_041740775.1 Alteraurantiacibacter sp.
CGAACAACTGCTGCCGCTGGCGCGCAATCGCGCCGATCTGGAAACCGCCAGCTTTGCCGCCGGTCGCGCGGATCTGATCGATGTGATCGCCGCCCGCACGGCGCTGGCGCTGCTCGAACTCGAAATTCTCGAACGAGAAGAAGCCGCAGTTCAGGCTGCCGCCACCCTGCGCCTTACCTATGCGGAGGAAATGCCATGAATCCCGGTTCGATAAATATATCCGCCCGCCAGCGCCTGATTGCAGGTGCCGCAGCGCTGGCCCTCGTCAGCGGGGCGACAGGTTACGGCCTCTCCCTGCTCGGTGGCGAAGGCGACAGCGCAGAGGAAGTGGGCCAGACGGAATGCGCCGAGGTGCTTTACTGGTATGATCCGATGGTGCCCGGCCAGCGGTTCGATCAGCCGGGAAAATCGCCATATATGGATATGGCTCTGGTGCCCAAATGCGCAGATGACGGGGCCGGGCAGGCAGTCGTCTCCATCGACCCGGCGCTCGTGCAGAATCTGGGCATTCGCACCGCCGAGGCTGAAATGGGGATGCTGGATGCCGACACCATCGTTACCGGCACGATTGCCTACAACGCGCGCGAGATATCGATCGTGCAGCCCCGCGCGGGCGGCTTCGTGCAGCGAACCTACGGCCTTGCGCCCGACGATATCGTCATGGCCGGTGCGCCGCTGGCCGATCTGCTGGTCCCCGAATGGGGCGGCGCGCAGGCCGAATATCTGGCGGTAGCCGCTACCGGCGATGAGGCGCTGACCCGCGCCGCGCGTGATCGGTTGCGGCTGCTGGGAATGCCCGACAGCACGATTGCAGCGGTGGCCCGCAGCGGCAGCCCAAGGTCGGTCATCACCATCACCGCGCCAACTTCGGGCGCGGTCACCATGCTGGGGGTGCGGCGCGGCATGAGCGTGGGCAACGGCCAGACGCTGGCCGAAATCACCGGCCTCGATCCGATCTGGCTGGAAGCGGCGGTGCCCGAAATCGCGGCGGGCGAAATCCGCGTCGGGCAAACGGTGCGCGCCACGCTGACCGCCTTTCCCGATGCCCTGTTTACCGGGCGGATCACCGCCATCCTGCCCAGCGCGCGGAGCGACAGTCGCACGCTGACCGTGCGCGCCGAACTGCCCAATCCGGGCCTTCGGCTGCGGCCGGGGATGTTTGCGCAAGTCTCGCTTTCTCCCGAACGACGCGAGACGCTGCTGGTGCCGAGCGAAGCGGTGATCCGCACCGGGCGGCGGACATTGGTAATGCTGGCGCAGGGCGAAGGCGGTTTCCTTCCGGCCGAGGTTCGTATTGGTCGCGAAGCGAACGGCCGGACCGAGGTGCTTGCCGGGCTTGCTCGCGGTGAAAAGGTGGTCACATCGGGCCAGTTCCTGCTCGATTCCGAAGCCAGCCTGGCCGGGATCGAAGTTCGGCCTCTCGCCGAAGCGGCCGCAGGGGAGGCCAGCCGGTGATCGCCCGGATCATCGATGCCTCGATTGCCAACCGGCTGTTCATTGTGCTGGCGGCCATCGCCATCGCGCTGGGGGGCCTGTGGGCATTGCGCAGCACGCCGGTGGATGCCCTGCCCGATCTATCGGACGTGCAGGTGGTGGTCCGCGCCAATTTTGCCGGGCAGGCACCGCAGATCGTGGAAGATCAGGTCACCTATCCGCTCTCGGCCACCATGCTTTCGGTTCCTGGCGTGCAAACGGTGCGCGGCTATTCGATGTTCGGGGACAGCTTCGTCTATATCATCTTCGAGGAAGGAACCGATCTGTACTGGGCGCGCAGCCGCGTGCTCGAATATCTCAGCCAAGTGCAGGGCAATCTGCCTGCCGGGGTGACGCCCGCGCTCGGCCCCGATGCCACCGGCGTGGGGTGGGTTTACGAATATGCGCTGGTCGATCGCAGCGGCGGGCATGATCTGGCCGGGCTGAGGAGCATTCAGGACTGGTTCCTGCGTTATGAATTGCAGGCCATCCCCGGCGTGGCCGAAGTCGCCAGCGTGGGCGGGATGGTGAAGCAATACCAGATCGTGCTCGATCCCTACCGGATGGCCTCGCTGGGAGTGACGCATGGCGAAATCGTTACCGCGGTCCAGGCGGCCAATCAGGAAACCGGTGGTTCGATCGTCGAACTGGCCGAGGCCGAATATATGGTCCGCGCATCGGGCTATCTCGCCAGCATGGATGATTTCCGCGCCATTCCGCTGCGCACCGCAACCGGCGGCGTGCCCGTCACGCTGGGCGATGTGGCGCAGATCCAGCTCGGGCCCGAACTGCGGCGCGGGATTGCCGAACTCAACGGCGAGGGCGAGGTTGCCGGCGGTATCATCGTTCTGCGCCAGGGAGCCGACGCGCGCACCGCCATAGCGGCGGTGGAAGCACGACTGGACACCTTGCGCGCCAGCCTGCCCGAAGGCGTGGAAGTGGTGACAACCTACGACCGGTCGCAATTGATCGATGCCTCGATCAGCAATCTCACCACCAAGCTGATCGAGGAATTCATCATCGTCGGCATCATCTGCGCGCTGTTCCTGTGGCATGTGCGATCGGCGCTGGTGGCGATCATCACCCTGCCGCTGGGGGTGCTGGCGGCGTTCATCATCATGCGCTTTCAGGGGGTGAATGCGAACATCATGTCCTTGGGCGGCATTGCCATTGCGATAGGCGCGATGGTGGATGCGGCCATCGTGATGATCGAGAATGCGCACAAGCATATCGAGCACTGGCGGGAGGATAACCCCGATGCGGCGATCTCCGCCGATGATCGCTGGCGGATCATCGCCGATGCTTCGAAGGAAGTCGGCCCGGCGCTGTTCTTCAGCCTGCTGATCATCACCCTGTCATTCCTGCCGGTGTTCACCCTGCAGGCGCAGGAAGGGCGGCTTTTCGCGCCGCTCGCCTTTACCAAGACCTATGCGATGGCGGCAGCCGCGATCCTTTCGATCACTCTGGTGCCGGTGCTGATGGGCTGGCTGGTGCGCGGCAGGATCCCGCGCGAGGACAGCAACATCCTCAACCGCGCATTGACCCGCGCCTATCGCCCCGGCCTCGATTGGGTGATGCGGCGGCCCAAGGCGACGCTGGTGATCGCCGCGCTGGTATTCCTGACCGCGCTCGTCCCCTTCGCGCGTCTGGGCGGTGAATTCCTGCCGCCGATGGATGAAGGCGATCTGCTGTATATGCCCAGCGCCCTGCCCGGCCTCTCGCCCGGTCAGGCGTCCGAACTGCTCCAGCGCACCGACCGGCTGATAAAATCGGTGCCGGAGGTGGAAACCGTGTTCGGCAAGGCAGGGCGGGCGGATACCGCCACCGATCCCGCGCCGCTGACGATGTTCGAGACAACGATCCGGTTCAAGCCGCGCGATCAGTGGCGCGCCGGGATGACGCCCGAAAGACTGGTGGAGGAACTGGACCGCGTGGTGCAGGTGCCGGGCCTGGCCAATGTCTGGGTGCCGCCGATCCGCAACCGGATCGATATGCTGGCGACCGGAATCAAAAGCCCGATCGGGATCAAGGTATCGGGCGAGGATCTGGCAGAACTGGAGCGGGTGGCACTTGAGGTGGAGCGCGTGGCTGGGCGGGTTCCCGGCGTCAGCTCCGCGCTGGCCGAACGGCTGACGGGTGGACGCTACATCGATGTCGATATCGATCGGGCCGCGGCGGCGCGATACGGCCTCAACATTGCCGATGTGCAGCAAATCATATCCGGCGCGATCGGCGGGGCCAATATCGGCCGCACCGTGGAAGGGCTGGCGCGCTATCCGATCAATCTGCGCTATCCGCGCGAAATCCGTGACAGCGTGGACGAATTGCGCCGCCTGCCGCTGCTCACTCCGATGGGGCAGCAGATCACGCTGGGCACAATTGCCCGCATTGCGGTAAGCGACGGGCCGACGATGCTGAAAAGCGAACAGGGGCGGCCGACCAGCTTTGTCTATGTCGATGCGCGCGGGCGCGATCTGGCGGCGGTGGTTGCAGATATCCAGCGGGCGGTGGCCAGCGAAGTCGCACTGCCACCCGGCGTCAGCCTGTCCTATGCCGGGCAGTTCCAATATCTCACCCGCGCCTATGAACGGCTGCAGATCGTGGTTCCGGCCACGCTCGGCATCATCTTTCTGCTGCTGTATCTGATCTTCCGCAGGCTGGACGAGGCGCTGCTGATCATGGGCACGCTGCCCTTTGCGCTGACCGGCGGATTCTGGCTACTCTATCTGATGGGCTACAATCAGTCCGTGGCAACCGCTGTCGGGTTCATTGCGCTGGCGGGCGTCTCGGCCGAATTCGGCGTGGTGATGATGATCTATCTCAAATCCGCGCTCGATCGGCGCGCAGACGCGCTAAAGGGAGCCGGCCTTACCGCGCAGGATGTGGGCGAAGCGATCCGCGAAGGCGCGCTGCTGCGCGTGCGGCCCAAGGCGATGACCGTGGCGGTGATCCTGGCGGGCCTGTTCCCGATCCTGATCGGCACCGGTGCGGGTTCCGAAGTGATGAGCCGGATTGCCGCGCCGATGATCGGCGGGATGATCACCGCGCCGCTATTGTCGATGTTCGTTCTGCCCGCCGCCTATCTGCTGCTGCGACGGCGCGCGCTCTAACCCGCGCAGCAGGAGAGTTTCGTCACATCCTTGTCGAAGGTCTGGGCGGCCAGCTTCAATCCTTCGACCGTGGTCAGATAGGGGAAGATCGTTGCTCCCAGTTCGGCAGCAGTCATGCCGAATCTGATCGCCAGCACCAGCGTCTGGATCGAATCCGCGCCCTCGGGAGCCATGATCTGCCCGCCCAGCAGGCGGTCGCTGGCGCTGTCGGCGATCAGTTTGATCATCC
>JBGSLI010000237.1:0-1656 GCA_041740775.1 Alteraurantiacibacter sp.
GACGCCGGCAGACCGCGCGCTTGCGCAACGCGCTGCCGACGCTGCTGCGGGCTGATCAATCCTGCTGCTGGCGCAGCGCGATATCGTTCATGAAGCGGGCGTCATCGCCCTTCGCCAGCCATTGCGCCTCGGCTCCTATGGCGGCGAGCATATCGGCCAGACCGTCCATTTCGGTCTTGGTGTAATTGCCCAGCACGTGGCCGTGGACGCGTTCCTTGTGCCCCGGATGGCCGATGCCGATGCGCACGCGGCGGAAATCGGGGCCGCAATGCCGGTCGATACTGCGCAGGCCATTGTGCCCGGCAGTGCCGCCGCCGACCTTTACCTTCACCTTGAACGGGGCAAGGTCCAGCTCGTCATGAAACACCGTCAGCGCCGTGATGGGCAGCTTGTAGAAGCGCAGCGCCTCACCCACGCTATGCCCGCTCTCGTTCATGAAGGTAGCGGGCTTGAGCAGCAGGATCTTTTCGCCCGCCAGCGTGCCTTCCTGCAGCCACCCGGCGAATTTCTTCTGCACCGGGCCGAAATCATGCATGTCGGCGATCAGATCGCACACCATGAAGCCGACATTGTGCCGTTGCAGCGCATAGCGCGGTCCGGGATTGCCAAGGCCGACCCACAGCTGCATCGCGGCAATGCTCTCCCTGTTGTCGCGGCATCACCGCCGTTCGGCCTGCTTTACCGGGACGTTACCGCACCCGCATATGCAGGTACGGAACCGGCGCGGCAATGCCTGGCCGGTTCCGTTTGCGCATTCTGCCAGCGGCATCATTCATGCCGCGCGGGCGATTACTCGCCCTCGCTCTCGTCTTCCGCCTCGGTTTCGCCCGAAGCTTCGCCATCGGCGCGCTTGAGCGCAGAGGGGGCGACGATGGTGGCGATGGTGTAATCGCGGTCGGTGATCGCGCTTTCGCTGCCTGCGGGCAGGGTGACCGCGCTGATGTGGATCGAATCGCCCACTTCGCGCCCCGTCACGTCGATCTCGATTTCGCCGGGGATCCGGTCTGCATCGCAGTTCAGTTCCAGCTCGTGCCGGACCACGTTGAGCACGCCGCCACGCTTCAGGCCGGGGCTGGCTTCTTCGTTCACGAACACCACCGGCACGTTGACGGTGATCTTGGCATCCTTGGCAAGACGCAGGAAATCGACATGGATCGGGCGATCCTTCACCGGGTCGAAGGCCACATCCTTGGGCAGCGTGCGATAGGACTTTCCGCCCACTTCGACCATCACGATGGAGTTCATGAAGTGGCCGGTTCCCAGCTGCTTTACCAGCGCCTTTTCTTCCAGGTGGATGGTGGTCGGTTCTTCCTTGCCGCCGTAGATAACGGCGGGGACGCGGCCATTGCGGCGCAATTCACGGGAGGCTCCCTTGCCAGCCCGTTCGCGCAGCTCGGCCGACAGGATAAGAGCATCGCTCATAAGTCTTGCCTTTCGATTGCATGGTTTCTTCCTCCCGACACACCTCCAGGGATGACCGTGATCGGGGGAGGCGCGCGTTTAGCAGCAAACCCGCCAAATGCAACTATTGGATGCGGCGCACGGTGAAGCCGCGCGCGGCGAGCAGCGCGGGCAGACCATTATCGCCCAGCATATGCGCCGCGCCCACCGCGACAAAGGGCCGGTCACCCGCTGAGATGGCGTCGGCGACAGGTC
>JBGSLI010000238.1:0-5618 GCA_041740775.1 Alteraurantiacibacter sp.
ACCAGCGGTGGCCGTCATCCGGTGACCCCGTGGGGCAAGCCGACCAAGGGCGCCCGCACCCGCAGCAACAAGCAGACGGACAAGATGATCATCCGTTCGCGCCACGCCAAGAAGAAGAGGTAAGGCCACATGGCACGTTCCGTCTGGAAAGGTCCGTTCGTCGATCTTCACCTGTTGAAGAAGGCACAGACCGCGCAGGAAGAAAGCAGCAAGAAGCCGATCAAGACCTGGTCGCGCCGTTCGACGATTCTGCCGGATTTCGTCGGCCTGACGTTCAGCGTCTACAATGGCCGCAAGTTCATCCCGGTCTCGGTTTCGGAAGAAATGGTCGGCCACAAGCTCGGTGAATTCGCGCCCACGCGCACTTTCCCCGGCCACGCCGCCGACAAGAAGGGCAAAAGGTAATGGGCAAGACCAAGTCTCCCCGCCGCGTCGCCGAGAACGAGGCACTGGCCGTCGGCACCACCATCCGTGGTTCGGCACAGAAGCTCAATCTCGTGGCGGCGCTGATCCGCGGCAAGAAGGCCGAAGATGCGCTGAACATCCTCTCCTTTTCTAAGCGGGCGATGGCGCGCGATGCCAGCAAGGTGCTGGCCTCGGCGATCGCCAATGCGGAAAACAATCACGATCTCGATGTCGACGCGCTGGTGGTTGCCGAAGCAAGCGTCGGCAAGTCGGTCACGATGAAGCGGTTCGCCACGCGCGGCCGTGGCAAGTCCACGCGCATCCTCAAGCCGTTCAGCCGGCTGCGGATCGTCGTTCGCGAGCAGGAAGAGGCGTAAGATGGGTCACAAGAGCAATCCGATCGGTCTGCGCCTGCAGATCAACCGCACCTGGGACAGCCGGTGGTATGCCGAAGGCGGCGAATATGCCAAGCTGCTCAAGGAAGACATTCTGATCCGCAAATATATTGTCGAGACGCTGCCGCAGGCGGCGATTTCGAAAGTGGTGATCGAACGTCCGGCCAAGCTGTGCCGGGTGTCCATCTATGCCGCGCGCCCCGGCGTGATCATCGGCAAGAAGGGCGCGGATATCGAAAAGCTGCGTTCGAAGCTCGCTACCATGACCGCCAGCGACGTGAAGCTGAACATCGTCGAAATCCGCAAGCCCGAAGTCGATGCCAAGCTGGTGGCGCAGGGCATTGCCGATCAGCTGGTGCGCCGCGTGGCGTTCCGCCGGGCGATGAAGCGGGCAATGCAATCGGCCATGCGTCTGGGTGCAGAAGGCATCAAGATCATGTGCGGTGGCCGTCTGGGCGGGGCGGAAATCGCCCGCGTCGAACAATATCGCGAAGGCCGCGTGCCGCTGCATACGCTGCGCGCCAACATCGATTATGCCGAAGCCGAGGCGCTGACCGCCTATGGCATCATCGGCATCAAGGTGTGGGTCTTCAAGGGCGAAATCCTGGGTCACGATCCGACCTCGCAGGATCGCCTGATGATGGAATCGCAGACGTCCGGCGTCCGGCCAGCGCGTTGAGGTGAGTAGATAACATGCTGCAACCGAAGAAAACCAAGTTCCGCAAGGCCTTCAAGGGCCGTATCCATGGCAAGGCCAAGGGCGGGACAGATCTGAATTTCGGCTCCTACGGCCTCAAGGCGCTGGAACCCGAACGCATCACCGCGCGCCAGATCGAAGCCGCGCGCCGGGCGATCACGCGCCACATCAAACGCCAGGGGCGTTTGTGGATCCGCGTGTTCCCCGATGTGCCGGTGACGAAGAAACCCGCCGAAGTCCGTCAGGGCAAGGGCAAGGGCGCGATCGAATTCTGGGCCGCCCGCGTCAAGCCGGGTCGCGTATTGTTCGAACTGGATGGCGTTCCCGGACCGCTGGCCGCCGAGGCATTCAGCCGCGCGGCGATGAAATTGCCGATCAAGACCAAGGTGATCGCGCGTCTGGGCGATACCTCGCACCTGGGTGGAGACAAGTGATGGCGAAGATGGAAGACCTTCGTACGAAAACCGACGATCAGCTCGACGTGCAGATGGTGCAGCTGAAGAAAGAGCAGTTCAACCTGCGCTTCCAGGCCGCGACCAACCAGCTGGAAGGCCCGGCCCGCGTGCGCCAGGTGCGCCGCGAGATCGCGCAGATCAAGACGCTTCAGGGTGAGCGCGCCAAGAGCGTTCAGTCCGAAGCCGCGAAGGCTTAAGGAGCAAACGATGCCCAAGCGTATCCTGACCGGGACTGTCACCTCCGACAAGACCGACAAGACCGTGACCGTGCTGGTCGAACGCCGCGTGAAGCACCCGCTTTACGGCAAGATCATCAAGCGTTCGAAGAAGTATCACGCGCACGACGAGAAGAACGAATTCGTGGTCGGCGACAAGGTCCGCATCGAAGAGACGCGGCCGATTTCCAAGACCAAGACCTGGGCGGTCAAGGATCGTCTGGTCGCCAGCAAGGGCCAGGCCGTGGAAGCCGAGCTGGATGTCAAGGAATCGATGCCAACCGGTGCGCCTGCTGAAAAGCAGGCTGAAAAGAGGCCCGCCAAGGCCGAAGCCGAAGCCGAAGCATGAGAATTGGCCCACCGCAAAGGCGGCGGGCAGACGTTAGGAACTGTCGGACTTGTTCCGGCAAGCCAGTGAGAAGGAAGACGGATCGATGATCCAGATGCAGTCCAATCTCGACGTCGCGGACAACAGCGGCGCAAAGCGCGTCCAGTGCATCAAGGTGCTGGGCGGGTCGAAGCGCCGGACCGCGAGTGTCGGGGACGTGATCGTGGTTTCCGTGAAGGAAGCCCAGCCGCGCGCCCGCGTGAAGAAGGGTGACGTTCACCGTGCGGTGATCGTGCGCACCCGCAAGGATGTGCGCCGTCCCGACGGCAGCGTGATCCGCTTCGATTCGAATGCAGCGGTGCTGGTGAACAAGAACGAGGAGCCAATCGGCACCCGTATCTTCGGCCCGGTGGTGCGCGAATTGCGCGGCCGGGGCTTCATGAAGATCATCAGCCTTGCGCCGGAGGTGCTGTGATGGGCGCTGCAAAGATCAAGAAGGGCGATACCGTGGTCGTGCTTTCGGGCAAGGACAAGGGCCAGACCGGCACCGTTCAGCAGGTCCTGCCCAAGGAAGGCAAGGTTCTGGTGGAAGGCGTCAATGTGATGACCCGCCACCGCAAGCCGAGCCAGGCGAACCCGCAGGGCGGGATCGACCGCGTGCCCGCACCCATGGCGATCAGCAAGGTTGCTGTCGCCGATCCGAAGGATGGCAAGCCCACCCGCGTCCGCTTCGTGGAGAAGGACGGCAAGAAGGTGCGCGTTGCGGTCAAGTCCGGGGAGACGATTGATGGCTGATTATACCCCCCGCATGAAGCAGAAATATGCGGACGAGATCGCCGCGGCGATGACCGCGAAGTTTGGTTACATCAACCGCCTGCAGGTGCCGCAGATCGAAAAGATTACGCTCAACATGGGCGTGGGCGAAGCGAGCCAGGACAAGAAAAAGGTCCAGATCGCGGCCGAGGAAATGGAAGCGATTGCCGGGCAGAAACCGGTGATCACCAAGGCGAAGAAGTCGATCGCACAGTTCAAGCTGCGCGATGGCATGCCGATCGGCTGCAAGGTCAATCTGCGCCGCGACCGGATGTATGAATTCCTCGATCGCCTGGTGACCATCGCGATGCCGCGCATCCGCGATTTCCGTGGCGTCAATCCGAAGTCGTTCGATGGCCAGGGCAATTACGCCATGGGCATCAAGGAGCAGATCATCTTTCCGGAGATCAGCTACGACAAGATCGAAAAGGTGAGGGGCATGGACATCATCGTGACCACCACCGCCAAGACCGACGAAGAGGCCCGCGAATTGCTGCGCCTGTTCGGTTTCCCGTTCCCGGCTGAAGAAACGGCCGAAGAAGAAAAGGCGGCGGCGTAAGCCGTCCCCTTGCTGGATAGAGAAAAGAAGAGAGCTTAAGTCCAATGGCGAAACTGAGTTCCATCAACAAGAACGAGAAGCGCAAGGATCTCGTCAAGAAGTTCGCGGGCAAATACGCGAAGCTGAAGGCCGTGGCCGACAATGAAACGCTCGATGAAACCGAGCGGCTCATGGCACGCCTGAAGATGGCCGAACTGCCCCGCAACGCGAACCCCACGCGGGTGCGCAACCGCTGCAACACCACCGGCCGCCCGCGCGGCTATTACCGCAAGTTCGGGCTTTGCCGCATCGAACTCCGCGATCTGGCCAACAAGGGCCTGATCCCGGGCGTGACCAAGTCGAGCTGGTGAGGATCTGAACCATGGCATTGACCGATCCCCTGGGTGATATGCTCACCCGTATCCGTAACGGCCAGCAGGCGAAAAAGGATTCCGTCCTCTCGCCCGCCAGCAAGCTGCGTGCAAACGTCCTCGAAGTGCTCCAGCGCGAAGGCTACATCCGTGGCTATACCGAGGACACGACCGGCAAGCACAAGGCGCTGCGGATCGAACTGAAGTATTTCGAGGGCGAGCCCGCGATCAAGCACGTCGCCCGCGTTTCCCGGCCGGGCCGCCGGATCTATTCGGGTTCGAAAGAAATCCCGAATGTCCGCAACGGTCTGGGCATCACCATCGTCTCGACGCCCAAGGGCGTGCTTTCGGACAACGAAGCGCGCAACCAGAACGTCGGCGGCGAAGTGCTGGCGGAGGTGTTCTGATGAGCCGCATCGGCAAACGGCCGGTGGCGATCCCCAGCGGGGTCACCGCCAAGGCAGAAAACGGCGTAGTGAGCGTGAAGGGCCCCAAGGGCGAGCTTGCCATGTCGATGTTCGACCTGATCGAATACAAGATCGAAGGCGACGAGATCCGGGTAAATCCGATCAACAAGACCAAGCAGGCCCGGCAGTTCTGGGGCATGCAGCGGACGTTGGTGCAGAATCTGGTGGACGGGGTGACCGAAGGTTTCACCAAGGTGCTCGACATCACCGGCGTCGGTTATCGTGCGGCAGCGCAGGGCAAGAAGCTAAAGCTGCAGCTCGGTTTCAGCCATGATGTCGATCTGGACGTGCCCGAAGGGGTTGAGGTGAAGACCCCGGATCAGACCACGATCGAGATTTCGGGAATCGACAAGCAGAAGGTGGGGCAGTTTGCTGCCGAGATCCGCGAATGGCGCAAGCCCGAACCATACAAGGGCAAGGGTGTTCGCTATCGCGGCGAGTATATCTTCCGCAAGGAAGGGAAGAAGAAGTAAGATGGCAAAGCTCTCTCTCTTTGAACGTCGCCGCAGGCGGGTGCGCACCGCGTTGCGCGCCCGGGCCGGTGGCAAGCCGCGTCTGTCTGTGCACCGCACCGGCAAGCACATCTATGCGCAGGTCATCGATGACAAGGACGGCCGCACCATCGTCGCCGCCAGCACGCTGGGTGGCAAGGCATCGGGTGCCAATGTCGATGCTGCATCGCAGGTCGGCAAGGATATCGCCGCCGCTGCCAGGAAGGCCGGCGTGACGACCGTTGTGTTCGATCGCGGCGGGTTCCTGTTCCATGGTCGCGTGAAAGCGCTGGCCGATGCCGCCCGCGAAGGCGGGCTGGAGTTCTGATTATGCCGGAAAACGCTAACAACACCGAGAACAACAACGAAACCGCCGTGGCCAGTGCGCCGGGCGAGGCGGCGGTGAACCAGTCGCCTGCGCAGGCCACGGATAACGCTCCGCG
>JBGSLI010000239.1:0-5041 GCA_041740775.1 Alteraurantiacibacter sp.
ACCTTGCGGCCTTCCACCAGCGGCGCGGCGGCAAGGTTCACGCCAACGCCGATCACCACATGATCGCCCTCGCGTTCGAGCAGAATGCCGCACAGCTTGGCCCGGTCCAGCATCACATCATTGGGCCATTTCAATTGCAGCGCGGCCGGGTTGGCAAGGCGCGGCAGAATGGTTTCATACACCGCCAGCGATGCCAGCAGGCTGAGCGTTGCGGGCGGCGGGCATTGCGGATCGAGCCGGACCACGGTGGAACCCATGAAATTGCCCGGCGCATCCAGCCACGCGCGGCCCTGCCTGCCCCTTCCGGCGGTCTGCCTGTCGGCCACCAGCCAATCACCCTCGGCCAGCTGCTCCCCGCCGCGCAGCCGCGCCAGCAGATCGGCATTGGTGCCGCCCGTTACAGAAACAGTTTCGATCAAGGCCAGCCCGTCAGACAGGCAGCATCAGCGATGCCGCCGCCAGATCCGCCAGATTGCCCAGCCAGCCGGTGAGCAGATAGCCGAGCGGCGAGACGATCACCGCGCAGATCGCCAGCAGCACCAAATGCGCCGCATCGCCCGCACCCTTTACCGTATCGGCGGGCGCATCGAAGAACATCACCTTGACGATCTTGATGTAATAAAACGCGCCGATGACCGATGCGGCGATCCCGATCGCGGCCAGCGCCAGCAGGTCTGCCTGCACCGCCGCCTGGAACACCACGAACTTGCCCCAGAAGCCGAACAGCGGCGGGATGCCCGCCAGGCTGAACATCAGCGCCATCAGCCCCCAGGCCAGCGCCGGGCGGGTGGTGGAAAGCCCGGCCAGATCGGATACCGCCTCCAGCTGGTTGCCCTCGGCATCGCGCAGCAGCAGCACGGCGACAAAGCTGCCCACCGTCATCACCACATAGATCGCCAGATAAACCAGCAGCGCGCTCGCCCCCGCAGCGGTCCCGGCGGCAAGCCCGATCAGGATGAAGCCGACGTTGTTGATCGAGGAATAGGCCAGCAGCCGCTTGAGGTTGTTCTGCCCTATCGCACCCAATGCGCCGATCACGATCGAAAGCAGCGCGGCGGCGATCACCACCTGCCGCCAGGCGTCCACCTGCGTGCCGAAAGCCTCCATGCTCACCCGCGTCAGCAGCGCCACCGCCGCCACCTTGGGCGCGCTGGCGAAGAACATCGTTACCGGCGTGGGTGCGCCTTCGTAAACATCAGGCGTCCACATGTGGAACGGCGCGGCGCTGATCTTGAAGGCGAGGCCCGCCAGCATGAAGATCAGCCCGAACAGCAATCCGGAGTTCAACCCGCCCGCTGCGGCCAGCGCGATGCTGCCGAAATTGGTGGTTCCGGCAAAGCCGTAAACAAGGCTCATCCCGAACAGCAGAATGCCCGAAGCGAGCGCACCGAGCACGAAATACTTCAGCCCCGCTTCGGCCGAACGTTCATCATCGCGCAGGAAGGCGGCGAGGACATAAGCCGCCAGCGAATTGAGTTCGAGGCCGATGTAGAGCGTGATGAGATCATTGGCCGAAACCATGATGCTCATGCCCAGCGCGGCAAACACAACCAGCACTGGATATTCGGCCCGCATCGCGCCCAGCCGATCGAAAAAGCGCGGGGCGACCACCAATGCGGCGCCGCTGGCGGCAAAGATCATCAGCTTGGCCAGACCGGCGAAGGCATCGGCGCGGAACTGGCCCGAAAAGGCCAGCGTGTCCGGCCCGCTCGCCCCGGCGCAGACAGCTGGCGCAACCAGCGCAAAGGCCCCGCCCAGCGCGATGGTGCAGCAGATGCTGATCGTGCTGGCGAGCTTGTCCCCCGCCCAGGCGGCGAACAGCAGCATCACGAGGCCCGTCAGCGACAGGATGATTTCGGGCGCAATCAGGCCGAGGGAATATGCGTAATCCATCAGTGCGCCTCCCCGTGACCAGCTTGGGCGGCAGGAGCAGCAGGCAAAGGTTCACCCACCACCAGCCGCGCATCGCCCGGCGGTGCGGCATCGGCCAGCCGCGCATCGAGCAGCGCGAAATCGGCGCGCATCGGGGCGAGGAAGCTTTCGGGATAAACACCCATCCACAGCACCGCAGCCGCAATCGGACCGAGCAGCAGATATTCGCGCACCGACAGATCGGGCATGGCGGCGGCATCGGCATTTCGCTGATCGCCAAAGGCCACGCGGCGGTAAAGGTAAAGCATATAGGCCGCGCCCAGAATGATGCCGGTGGTGCAGACGAAGGCGACCCAGCTATTGACCTGATATATCCCCGCCAGCGCCAGGAATTCACCGATGAAATTGCTCGTCCCCGGCAGGCCTACGCTGGCCATGGTGAACAGCATGAACAGTGTGGCATAGGCGGGCATGTTGATCGAAAGGCCGCCGTAACGGTCAATCTCGCGCGTGTGCAGCCGATCATAGATCACCCCCACGCACAGGAACAGCGCGCCCGAAACCAGCCCGTGGCCCAGCATCACCATCATCGCGCCTTCCAGCCCCTGCACGTTGAAGGCAAACAGGCCCACGGTCACGATGCCCATATGCGCAACGCTGGAATAGGCGATCAGCTTCTTCATATCATGCTGCGCCAGCGCGATCAGGCTGGTGGCCACCACCGCCACCATGCTCAGCCCCCAGATCAGCCACACCAGTTGCGCGCTGGCATCGGGGAACATCGGCAGGCTGAAGCGGATGAAGCCGTATCCGCCCAGCTTCAGCAGCACGCCCGCCAGGATCACCGATCCCGCAGTGGGCGCCTGCACGTGGGCATCGGGCAGCCAGGTGTGGAACGGCCACATCGGCATCTTCACCGCGAAACTGGCGAAGAAGGCCAGCCACAGCCATGTCTGCGCTTGCGGAGCGAAATCATATTCCATCAGATCGGGGATGGAAGTGGTGCCCGCAACATTCGCCATCCACAGCATGGCGATCAGCATCAGCACCGATCCCAGCAGCGTGTAGAGGAAAAATTTGTAGCTGGCGTAAATCCGGTTATCCCCGCCCCAGATGCCGATGATGAGATACATCGGGATCAGGCCCGCTTCGAAGAAGATGTAGAACAGGAACAGATCCTGCGCGGCGAACACGCCGATCATCAGCACTTCCATGAACAGGAAGGCGGCCATGTATTCGCCCACGCGCCGGTTGATCGAAGTCCAACTGGCACCGATGCAGATCGGCATCAGGAACACGGCTAGCATGATCAGCATCAGCGCGATGCCATCGATGCCGAGTGCGTAATCAAAGCCCGCGAACAGTTCGGCGCGCTCGACAAACTGCCACTGCGCCCCGCCGATATCGTAATTGGCCCACAGCACTACGCCCAGCACCAGATTGGCCAGCGTCGCCAACAGCGCCACCTGCCGCGCGGGCTGTGCTGAAAGGAACAGGCAGGCAATAGCGCCCAGCATCGGCACCGCGAGCATGGCGGAAAGGATCGGGAAACCGCCCATCAGAACAACACCCAGGTAATCGCAGCGACGAGGCCTATAAGCATGATGAGCGCATAACTCGTGAGATAGCCCGACTGGAATCGCCGGGCGAGGCCCGAACCCTGCATCACCGCCCAGGCCGCGCCATCGGGGCCGAAGCGGTTAATGATGCCCTCATCCCCGCCCTTCCACAGCAGGCGGCCAAGCCAGAAGGCGGGCATGACGAAGAGGTAATGATACAGCTCGTCGAACATCCACTTGCGGTAGATGAAGGTGTGGATCGGGCCGAGTTGCTCAACAACCTTTGCCGGAACATCGGGGCGGATCAGATAGGCATAAATCGCTCCCAGCAGGCCCAGCACCATCACGATGAAGGCGGCGTATTTCACCAGCATCGGCACTTCGTGCATTGCGTGCATCAGTGCCGCATCATAGGCAATGCTGCCCGCCCAGAACGCTTCGCTATCGAGCATGGCATCGTGAAAAACCTGCCCCGCAACCACCGCGCCCAGGCTCAGCAGCGCGAGCGGCACCAGCATCGATAGCGGGCTTTCGTGCGGGTGGTATCCGCCGGTGGTGTCCGCGCCCGCCTGCTCGGGCGTCTTGTGAACCGAATGCTGGATATGCTCGCTCTCGATCCAGCGAGGCTTGCCCCAGAAGGTGAGGAACATCAGCCGCCAGCTGTAAAAACTCGTCAGCAGCGCAGCAATCGTGCCGAGCCAGAACGCCGTGTAGGAGAAGCTGCCGTTCGCCGCATAGGCCGCCTCCAGGATCGCATCCTTCGACCAGAAGCCGGCAAAGCCCGCGCCGAGGTGATAGACGCCCACCCCGGTAATCGCCAGCGTCCCCGCCAGCATCGCCCAGAAAGTGAACGGAATGTGCTTCCGCAAGCCGCCGTAGAACCGCATGTCCTGTTCGTGGTGCATCGCGTGGATCACGCTGCCTGCGCCAAGGAACAGCAGCGCCTTGAAAAATGCGTGGGTGAACAGGTGGAACATCGCCGCGCCATAGGCGCCCACTCCGGCGGCGAAGAACATGTATCCCAGCTGCGAACAGGTGGAATAGGCGATCACCCGCTTGATATCCCACTGCGTGGTGCCGATGGTGGCGGCGAAGAAACAGGTGGCCGCGCCGATCACGGTAACGAAGGCCAGCGCGACGGGCGCGGCTTCGAACATCGGCGAAAGGCGGCAGACCATGAACACGCCCGCCGTCACCATGGTGGCGGCGTGGATCAGCGCGGAAACGGGCGTCGGCCCTTCCATCGCATCGGGCAGCCAGGTGTGCAGGCCAATCTGCGCGCTCTTGCCCATCGCGCCGATGAACAGGAGGATGCACAATACCGTCATCGTATCGGCCCGCATGCCGAGGAAACTGATGCTGCTTGCCCCTTCCATCGCGGGAGCGGCGGCAAGGATTTCTGGAATGCTGGTGGTCTGGAATACCATGAAGGTGCCGAAAATGCCCAGCATGAAGCCCAGATCGCCCACCCGGTTGACCACGAAGGCCTTGATCGCGGCGGCATTGGCCGAAGGTTTCTTGTAGTAGAACCCGATCAGAAGGTAGGAGGCTACGCCGACACCCTCCCAGCCGAAATACATCTGCACCAGGTTGTCCGCCGTCACCAGCGC
>JBGSLI010000240.1:0-1935 GCA_041740775.1 Alteraurantiacibacter sp.
GGTGGCGACCGATCAGATCATGGGCACGCCCTGCGATGTCTTCAGCCCCAATGCGCTGGGCGCGGTGCTGGATGACGAAGGCATCGCCCGGCTCGATTGCGCGATCGTGGCGGGCGGGGCGAACAACCAGCTGGCGCGGCACGAACATGGGCAGCAATTGCACGCGCGCGGCATTCTCTATGCCCCCGATTACGTTATCAATGCGGGCGGCATCATCAATGTCAGCTGGGAATATCTGTGCCGCCAGCGTGGCGAGCCTTGCGATATCAACGAAGTGCGTCGGCGAATCGCGCAGATTCCGGGGCGGCTGGAGCAGATCTGGGATGCCAGCGATGCCCAATCGCGCCCGTCCAACGAAGTGGCCGATGCGATGGCGATGGCGCTGATCGGCCGGGATTAGGCTTGGCGGGCAGATTGGCCCCAAATCCCTTGCCGCCCGCGTCGCCACCTGCCAAGGGTGCGCGCGCAGATTGACCTTGCCCGACGATGCATTTTTACGCCAATCCCACCCGGTTCCTGAGGATCGCGAAGTGGCTCACCCCGATCCTGCTGGTGAGCGGCCTGCTGCTGGCGGGCGGGGCGCTGGCGTGGGGATTTTTCACCGTGCCGCCCGATCGGCTGATGGGCGATACGGTGCGCATCCTGTTCATCCATGTGCCCGCCGCCTGGCTGGGCATGGGCGGGTGGACGGCGATCGCGATCGCCAGCCTGGTCGAACTGGTCTGGCGCCACCCGCTCGCCGCCATCGCTGCACGCGCCAGCGCGGTGCCGGGCGCGGTGTTCACCTTCATCTGCCTTGCCACCGGATCGATCTGGGGCCGCCCCGCCTGGGGCGCATGGTGGGTGTGGGACGGGCGGCTGACATCGATGCTGGTGCTGTTGTTCCTCTATTTCGGCTATATCGCGCTCTCCTCCGCGCTCACGCGTGAAGGGCAATCGAGCCGGATCGCGGCGATTTTTGGCCTGGTGGGTGCGATCAACGTGCCGATCATCAACCGTTCGGTGGTGTGGTGGAATTCGCTCCACCAGCCGCCCAGCATCACCATGGGGCAAAGCGCGATCGATCCGGTTTTCCTGTGGCCGCTGCTGGCCGCCACGCTTGGTTTCTCGCTGTTGTTCGGCGGGGTGGTGCTGGCGCGGATGCGCACGATCCTCGCCATGACGCAGGCAGACGCGCGGCTGCGGCGCAAGGCGCAAAAGGCGCAATTGCAGGCCGAAGAGGTGGCCCGGTGAGGGAATCGCTCGATCAGATGCTGTTCGTTTACGCCGCCTATGGGGTCACCATTGTCGGCACGCTGGCGCTGGTGGCACAAAGCTGGCTGGCGATGAAGGCGGCTGAGGCCCGGCGGGACAAGGCAAGAGACAAGTGAACTCCCGGCTGAAGCCCAAGCATCAGCGGCTGGTGCTGCTGCTGATCGCGCTGGCGGCGCTGCTGGGGGCAACCCTGCTGGCGATCTACGCGCTGCGCGATCAGGCGAGCTATTTCTACCTGCCCGCCGAAATCGCCGCCGATCCTCCCGCGCCGGGGCGGGCGATAAGGCTGGGCGGCATGGTGGAAACGGGATCGATCACCACGCGGGAAGACGGGGTGACGGTGGACTTCGTGGTGCAGGACGGGGAGGCGCGGGTGCCCGTTACTTTTACCGGCATATTGCCCGATCTGTTCGTCGAAGGATCGGGCGTGGTGGCCGATGGGGCAATGGACGCCAATGGCACCTTCGTCGCCGAAACGCTGCTGGCCAAGCATGACGAGAATTACACCCCGCGCGAACTGGAAGGAATGCCCAAGGCCGACATCCGCGAGCGCGTGCAGGAAACCATCGAATGATCGCCGAAATCGGCCTTGCCGCCCTGTGGCTGGCCGCCGCGCTGGCGGCACTGCAATTGCTGGCCGGATTTGCCGGTGCGCGGCGTGATGGCACGCCGCTGGCGCTG
>JBGSLI010000241.1:0-6426 GCA_041740775.1 Alteraurantiacibacter sp.
GCGGCAGCGATCCCGCGCTGGTCGAATACCGCCCCGATCCTGCGCTGGAAGCGGCATTCGGGACGCACCCCAAGCTGAAAACGCCCGCCGCAGGGCGCGCAGGATTTGCAGATGACGGCAGTATCGCTAGACTGGTGGAGAGCGCACTGCGAACGCTCGAATAGCGATCGGGGGAAATATGCGGTTCCAGCGGCTGGACCTTAACCTGCTGGTGGCGCTGGATGCGTTGCTGAACGAACAGAGCGTGTCGCTGGCGGCCGACAGGCTGTGCCTGTCGCAATCCGCCACCTCCAGCGCGCTGGCCCGGCTGCGCGATTATTTCGAGGACGATTTGCTGGTGCTGAAGGGCCGGCAGATGGTGCTGACCAAGCGCGCCGAAGAACTGATCGAACCCACCCGCGCGGTGCTCGAACAGATCAGCACCACCATCGCGGTAAAGCCCGAATTCGATTACCGCACCAGCGATCGGCTGATCCGCTTCATGGCCTCGGATTATACCACCGAAGTCCTGCTGGCCCCTGCCTTCCAGCGCTTCGCCAATCTTGCGCCCGATATGCGCTTTGAAATCCAGCACATGTCGAGCGCGCCGGTCGAGGCTCTCGAACGCGGGATTATCGATCTGCTGGTGACGGTGGATTTTGCCACCTCTTCCGATCACCCCAGCGAACTGATGTTTACCGACGATTACGTGGTGGTGGGCGATCGCGACAATCCGGCGATGCACGCGGAAATGACCAGCGAGGTCTATCTTTCGCTCCCGCATGTGACGGTGCGCTTCGGCAAGGCACGCATTCCCGCGTTTGACGATTGGTATATGCGGCGCAAGAAGCAGCAGCGGCGGATCGAAGTGGTGACCGCCAGCTTTGTCACCATGCCTTCGCTCATCATCGGCACCGATCGCATCGCCACCATGCACCGGCGTCTGGCCGAAAAGCTGGGGCGGCGCTATCCGGTCGCCTTTGCCGAGGTGCCGTTCGAAATCCCGCCGGTGCGCGAACTGGCGCAGTGGGATATCGCCCACAACAATGACGCGAGCCTGCGCTGGGTGGTGGAAGAATTGCGCAAGGTGGCGCGCGAGGAAGTGCCGGGGCCGCTGATGGCAGACAGCAACGATGCCGAGATCGCCTTCCAGTATCAGCGCAAATAGCCGGCACATCAATCGCGGGTGTCAAATTCCCGGCGCGCCGCCAGAATCGGCGCGCGCCGGGTGTTGAGCCAATCGATCGTGCGGCGCAGTTCGCTCACCAATTGTGCGCCCATCGGGCTGAGCGAATAGCTGACTTTGGGCGGCACGTCGCCGCTCGCGCGCCGTTGCACGAAGCCGTCACGCTCCAGTGCGCGCAGTTTCAGCGTCATCACCCGTTGCGACAATGCGCCTTCGGACGATAGCCCCGCCGTCACCCGGCGCAGATCGGCGTGGCGCCATGTGCCCGTTTCCAGCACCAGCAGCAGCAGCGGCGACCAGCGATCGCCCAGCATCGCCATCACCGAACGCGCAGGATCGTCGCGCTCCACCCCGCCCTCACCCATTTCCGCCGCCAGTTCGGCCAGCCTTCCGCGCATCTGCGGATCGGATTCATCGCCTTCAATCATCGCCCCCCGCCGGGCACAAAAAAGTGCCGTCTTCCCTTGGTTCGCCGCCAGCCTAGAACGATTGGCAAGACAGGCAAGACTGCGGACGAGAGAATGGCCGCACAGACAATCCGGAAGCACGGCATGACGGGCCGTTTCGACCGGGCCGCCTTCTTCGGAGAAAACGCATGAGCAATTACGATATCGTGGTGATGGGCGCTGGCCACAACCAGCTTGGCGCGGCGGCCTATCTGGCCAAGGCCGGCAAGAAGGTGCTGGTGCTGGAGATGAAGCCCTTCATCGGCGGCGGCGCGGTTACGCTCGAACGCACCGTGCCCGGCTTCTTCCACAACAAGCATTCGGCGATGCACGGGATGATCCAGGCCAATCCGCTGCTGGTGAACGACGAACTGGGGCTTAAATCGAAATACGGATTAGACTACTTCTATCCTGAAGCGCCGATGGGGCTGCTGCTCAAGGATTTCCGCCACTTTCTCACCTATGTCGATGTCGACAAGACCTGTCAGGAAATCGCCAGATATTCCGAGAAGGACGCCGATGCCTATCGCGAATTCGTCAACTGGGGCGCGCGGATGATGCCGATGCTGCTGCAAGGCATGTTCAACGTGCCGATCGGCATGGGGCCGTTCATGGCGATGATGGAATCCTCCGAGGACGGGCGCCGCATGCTCGATCTGATGTTCCGCTCACCCCTCCAGATCGTCGACGAATTGTTCGAGACCGACATTCTGAAAATCCACCTGCTCAAATGGGTTTCCGAAGGAATCCTGCAATTTCCCGATGACATGGGCACCGGCTTCGGCCTCATCATCATGATCCTGCTGGTGCATTTCTATCCGGTAGGCTTCCCGACCAAGGGCAGCGGTTCGCTCAGCCAGGCGCTGGCAGATTGCATCAAGGATTTCGGCGGCGAAGTGCGCTGCAATGTGAAGATCGATTCGGTGATCGTGGAAAGCGGCCGCGCGGTCGGCCTGCGCAGCGCCGAGGGCGAGGAATTCCGCGCGCGTGACGCGGTGATCGCGGGCATCCACCCCGCGCGGCTGGACAGTTTCGTTTCCGGCCTCGATGCCGATATGCTGGCGCGCGCCGGAAGGGTGAAGAACGCGCCCTATTCCTTGTTCAAGGTCGATGCCGCGCTCGATCGTTCGGTGGAGGAATTGTCTGCGCGCATTCCGCCCGAACTCGCGCATTCCGCCGCCAATTGCATTACCGCCACCAGCTTGCAGGGCTTTCTCGACAGTTTCGAGCCGCTGCGCCGGGGCCAGCCGGGGATCGAAAACCCGCTCCACGGCGGCGGGATCGTGGGCTTTCCCGGCCTGCAACCCGAAGGCAAATCGCAGCTCTACCTCACCAGCTACCAGCCCTACAGCCTCGACCGGCAAGGCCCGGCCCGGTGGGACGCGATCAAGGAAGAGGTGGCCGACCGGCTGATCGAAAGCCTGTCGCACTTCTTCCCCGGCCTGCAAGAAAGCATCATCGCGCGCGAGGTGGACAGCCCGCTGGACATGGAACGCTGGTCACCCAATTCCTTCGTCAATGGCGAAGTCCACGGGGCGGGGCTGCAATTGTTCCAGACGATGGGTTTCCGCCCCACGCCCGAACTGGCGCGCTACGGCGTGCCGGGGGTGGAGAGGCTTTACCTGTGCGGCCCGTTCATGCACCCCGGCGGGGCGATCTTCGGCGTGGGCCGCCCCTGCGCGATCAGGGTGATGGACGATCTGGGAATCGATTTCGACAAGGTGATGAAGGCATGAAGATTTACGACGCCAACGATCAGGAACTGATGAACGTGCGCGAGATCGCCCGCGACGGCAATGATCTGGTGATCCGCGGCAAGATTTTCGGGGCGATGCCGATGGTCGCCCGGCTGCGCCCGGAAGAGGCGCGCGCGGCGCTCAGATTGCTCGACTGGAAAACCGCCCTGTTCCTCCTCACCCTGCTGTTCCGCAAGGGAAAGTGACCTATCGCCCGCGTGGATAGCTTGGCTCCCACGAAATGCGCTTAGCAAACGCGCCCGATGCCCTAGTCTGCGGTTCAACAGGCTGGCGGAACGGGGTTTGGCGATGAGTATTCTGGGTGTCGAGAGCGCGGTTTTCGGAGTGGCAGACCTTGCCGAACACACGCGGTTCTGGACCGATTTCGGCCTCCCGCTGGAAAGCGGCAACGAGGATGAAAGCATCTTCCGCCTCGCTTCGGGCAGCCGCGTCATCCTCTACCGGCATGGCGATGCGCGCCTGCCCTCGCCCGATCCCTTCCCTGGAGACGGGCTGAAGGAAACCGTGTGGGGGGTGGACGGGCAGGATCATCTGGACCGGATCGCCGCCAGCCTGGCCGCCGAAGTCGATACAGCGGTTCACCCCGATGGCACGGTGCGCGCCACCTGCCCCGATGGCCAGCCGATCGCCTTGAGGCTGTGGAACAAGAAACATTTCGTTTCCGAAGCCAGCCCGGTCAATTCGCTTACCAGCTATCCGCGTTTCAACCAGCACCGCATCTGGCGCCACAAATGCATTCCCAAGACGATCAACCACGTGGTCTTCTTCAGCACCGATTACATCGCCAGCTTCGAATTCTACGAACGCCATCTGGGCTTTCGCTATACCGATCATTCCAAGGGCACCGGCATTTTTGCGCGCGCAGACGGAACCTATGAACACCATTCTATCTTCTGGGTGAACTGCGATCTGCCGATTGCTCCCGATCACTTCAAATTCATGCACATCGCCTTCGGCTGCGATGATATCGACGAAGTGATGCTGGGTGCCAATATCATGGAGGCGAAGGGCTGGAAGAACACCTCGATGAATTCCAGCGGAGGCATTTCGCGCCACCGTGCCACTTCGGCAATCTATTACTATTGCGACATCCCCGGCAAATCGGGCGAGGCGGAATATCACGCCGACAGCGATTATCTGGACGACAATTGGGTGCCGCGCGCGTGGGATTTCCGCTTCGGCAGCCTGTTGTGGAGCAACAACGCCCCGCCGATCTTTCGCGGCGACAACATCCCGTGGGACATGGCATTCGATCTCGACCGGGCGAGTTTTGAACCCTACCGCAAATCCGCGCCTGGTGCGCTGGCGGTGGAAGGCAAGCTGGCGGAATTGACCGAGGCGGACGAGCACGCGATCTGACCGGGCGGCTACAGCAGGCTGCCCTGCTTGCCGGTATCCTCGCGCTTCGCCTGCTTCACCATGCTGGCATCCACCCACGGAATATCGGGCCGCCGATTCTGGAACAGTTCGGCCAGCGTGATGATTTGCAGGCGCGGGTGTTTGCGCCCGGTGTATTCGTTTTCCCACACGCCAACCGCCGCCGCATCGCGCTCCATCGCGCGGGTGGGGGGCTGCGCGGTGATGAACACGCCGAGCTTGGCAGCTTCCCGCTCCATCACCTGCGCCAAGCGCCCGATGTCCTTGACGCCGGTGGCCCCGCCCTTCACCTCGACAATGGCTTTTTCGGTTTTCTTGCCATCGGGCTTGAACCAGATGATCCCGTCTATCCCGCCATCGGCACCCTTTCGCCCGCCCTTCCACGGCACGGCATCGACGACGCTGAGCGCCCACAGTTCGAACTGGTGCTTGTCGCGCGCGGCGAGGTCTATCGCGGCGGAGAGCGATTGCGGGCGGCCCTTCACCTCGAAGGCGAGGCCGGGAAACGCCTGTTGCATCCGCTTTTCGATGAGGCCGATGGCAATATGCGTCACGTCAATCCCCAGCCACTGCCGGTCCAGCTTCTGCGCCGCGTGAACGGCGGTGCCGCAACCGCAGAACGGATCGAGCACCACGTCACCCTCGTTGGAGGAAGCAGCGATAATGCGTTCGAGCAGCGCTAGGGGTTTTTGGGTGGGGTAGCCGAGGCGTTCTCTTGCATTTGCTGACAGAGGCGGAATGTCAGCCCAAAGTGATTGAAGCCGCTCGCCCTTGCTCTCGTCCTCGAACATCTTGAGGCGAAGCGCACCGCCCTGTTTGGTTGGGAAATGCAATCTGCCCTCACGGTCGTATTTCTGCATCCGTTCAAGGTTGCACGACCATCCATTCGGATGAGGCTCGTAGGTTACGCCATTTGATGCGGTGTATGGGTAATGCAAGTTGGGACGTGGCCCCGGATTGCGAAGAGTCACAGACTGCCAGCGCCGCCCCTCTGCATCAACATTCGGATATTTTTTGTCGGCTCTGTCTGCCGAGATTTGCGTAAACCCCTGAACCCACTTGTATTCGTTAGTCTTCGTGTAAAAGAAGATAGTATCCGTAATGTCGCCATATGTCCGACCGACATTGCCGTGCGCGAAGGTGCGCTTCCAGACAATTTCGGTGCGAAACTTGTCCGCCCCAAACACCCCATCTAGCAGCAGCTTGAGGTAGTGGCTCGCGGTCGGGTCGCAGTGCAGATAAAGCGATCCGGTCGGTTTAAGCACCCGGTGCAATTCGATCAGCCGCACCGCCATCATGGCAAGATATGCCATCATGTCGTTATCGCCCAGAAATTCACGCATCGCCCGCAGCAGGGTGAAGGCATCATTGTTCCCGCTGCGCATCACCTCGTCAAAGGCGTCTTCGGCACTGTCGTTCCAGTGCCAAGTATCCTCGAACGCCTCTATCTGCGCGTCCGAATCCTGCCCTTCGGGGGATTTGAACAGGATGTTGTAATTGGCGTTCGAATTGAACGGCGGGTCCAGATAGATCAGATCGACGCTTTCATCCGCGATAGACGCTCGCAGCACATGCAGATTATCGCCGTAATAAAGCGTGTTGGTCATGCAGGCGTTGTGGCGGCGATGCGCGCAATCTGCAAGCCTGCCGCGCCGGGCGATGCCATCAGCGCCTGCGCCCG